>JBILPY010000284.1:0-5848 GCA_044373575.1 Prosthecobacter sp.
AGAGCAGATTGGTAGAGACATCATGCCAACTAAAGGCATCCCGGTTTTCGTAGATAAGACCGTATTTCCCTGGTGGAGAGGGCGCATAGGGATTGTTCAATGCTTCAGGATTCCAGCCGTGAATCATGACGATGAGCTTCTTCTTGGAGGCGCTTAAAGCCTGCCCTTGAACGATCCCGTTGGACAACTCATTGGCAACGCCAGCCAGTGTGGCCACCTTGAGATTGTCATGCCGAACGAGTGACGGCATCTCCTGAATATCCGTCGAGTGGTAGGAGACGTAAGACTGCACGGAGTCGATGGGGTTCGTGCCATTGAGGGTGAGCACCCAGTCGTCCGGTGCGGCAATGAATCTGCCAGCATCGTGTCCCAAATCCTGGAACCCATACCAGACGTGCAGAACCTTGCCCTCTGTGTCTGTGTAGCACTGGCTAGGCGCAATGTTATAGAGCGTGCCGTATCGAATACTCTGCAATCGGCTCGGGGAGACGGTCTCGCCGTCCTTGAACTGGATTTTCAGATAGACTTCATCAATCGCCTTGGCGACGAACTGACTGGTGCTGTAATTGAGGATGTAGTTCGTCACCCCACCACCCGTGGCCGTTCCTGACCAGTCCACGCTGCGTGCATGGGTGGCAAAATGATCTTTTGCCATACCGCTGCCTGTCCAGAGCAAGGCAAGAAGGAGCAGAGAATGGCGAAGGAGATGCATGACTGTGAATGCTACAAATGTGTCTCGAGTCCCATACTGTCCAGTGGTGGGAGTTTGGACAGTGGTTTTTGAGTGCCTCTATCGTGGTATGACATTCTTGCGGATCTGGTATGCCAGATGCCAAGCCTGACCTGAATGGTTGGCTGGGAGATGTGAGAGTTCAAAAATAATCATTGCCAAAAACCGGGCCGGTCTGGCAAAATCCATCCCCATGCCGGAACCGTTGACATGGAACTCAGGGTTGGTGTGGAATTCTTCCACGCCAGGGGCGCTATGGAATGGCACGGCCAACTCAAGCCACACAACCATGACCCAAGACCTCATCGCATTGGACATCTCAGACGCGGACTGGACCGCGATTGATGCTGCCCTCACCACCCTCGAAGAAAAACTCGGAGCCAAGCTGCTCGACCTCACCGTGGAGCAGCGCAGCCGCCTCACCAAGATGGGCGACAAAAGCGAAGCCTTTTGCCGCCAGGCGCTCGTCACCGGACGCCAGAATGCGGGCAAGCTGCCCACCGATACCGCCGCTGATCTGACTGCCGAGGAGGCCGACCTGGCCGCGCTCGACAAGCTGCGTCCGCGCCTCGCCCGCCTCACGGCGCTCACGGAGAAGGCGGATGACTCTGAGGTTGCCACGGGTAGCGACATCATGGTCTTCAGTCTGACGCTGTATGGCATCCTGAAAGCCATCGGAGCCGGTGCCGGTCTGGACACGCTCAAGGCGCAGATGGGTGCCCGCTTTGCCCGTGGCCCGAAAGCTCCACCTTCAGCCCCGCCTGCTCCGTAACTCCCCGGCGTGCGCAAGGCTCTGACTGCGGTGTGCAAGGTCCAACCCCTCGCTCGCCGCCTCTGGACCCTTGGCCTGCCAGCCCAAAAGGCTCGTGCGCAAGCCTCGTAGCCTCGCACGCCAGCCTCAAACCGTTGCAAACCGGCCAAAAACCGTCGGACCGCCAGCCTCCGAGCCTTGTGCGCAAGGCATAAATACCCGCGAACCGCCCTCCGAGCCTTGCGGCCAAGCCCTGGACGGTTGCCCGCCAAGCCTCAACCGTCGCCCGCAAGCCCTACACCCCCATCCCACCGCTCAGGGACTGAGCGGACCACCTTATGTCATTCGACCCCAATCTCCCCCAAGAAGGCACCCCGCTGGATGCCGTGCAGATGCGCAGTCAGCTCAACGGGCTGAAAGCCATCATTGATGCCATCCTCACCCTCACCGCCGCGCAGGTGGACGGCGTGAACACCGTGGAACCCGGCAACCCCGCGAATGCCACCGTGAGTGTGACTGGAAACACCCTTCACTTCACCTTCGACATCCCGCGCGGAAACGACGGCATCCAAGGCCAGCCCGGAGGCAACGGCAACGATGGCGGACCTGGGCCGGTCGGTCCGCAGGGGCCGCCTTTCGCAAGTGCCATCGTCGATGGTGTGAACACGCTGAATCCCGGTGATCCCGCCACGGTGAGCGTGAATTTCGATGGCTCGAATGTCCGCTTCACCTTCGGCATCCCACGCGGGAACGATGGCAGTGCGGGAACGCCGGGTGAAGTCAGTCTCAACGATCTGAACAACGCCATCAGCGGCACCAGCAACAACACGAACAACCTGAGCACGCTGGACGCCTCCCCAAGTGATCCGCCGAGCCTGACGGACTACCAGGCACTCCAGGCGAAGGTGAATGAGCTGATCCTAGCCCTGCGTCGGCCCTGATTTCAGCTCCTTGGCCGGGCATCATTGAGGCATTCGAAAAAGATGCTTGCCGAGTCAGGATTACGCATGTAATCCGTCCAGGATTACAACTGTAAGCCAAGCCGGTCATGAACATCCATTTCTGCGTTCTCCTCCTCTCTGCGGTGCTCCTCTGCGGTTTGTCATCCCAAGCCGCTGAGACATACGAAAACCCCACGCCCTGGTCCTACCAGCGCATCTTCCGGCATCCGATTCCCGCCACCAAAGACGCCGCCTGGCCAAAGGATGACCTCGACCGCTTCATCCTCGCGCGACTCGAAAAGGAAAACCTCCGTCCCATCGGCGATGCGCCTCGCGCCATCCTCATTCGTCGTGCGTCCTTCGATCTGCGCGGCCTGCCGCCGTCCCAAACCGAGATCGACGCATTCCTGCGCGATCCTTCGCCCGATGACGCTGCCTTCGCCAAAGTCGTGGACGCTTTCCTCCAGTCCGAACGCTTCGGCGAGCGCTGGGCGCGGCATTGGCTCGATGTCGTTCGCTACGCCGACAGCGTGGGCCGCGTGTGGAATGCGCCGTTCCTGTATGCCGCGCGGTATCGTGATTGGGTCATCGATTCGCTCAACGCCGACAAGCCCTACAACCGCTTCGTCGCCGAGCAGATCGCCGGAGATCTGATTCCTGCGAAGACCGTGCTCCAGCGCCGCGATCAGATCGTCGGCACCGGCATGTTGGCGCTCGGCAGCATGAACGTCCAGGAGGGCAGCTACGAGCAGTACGTCCTCGATCAGGTCGATGACCAGATCGACGTCGTCTCCCGCGCCTTCCTCGGCATCACCATCGCCTGCGCACGCTGTCACGATCACAAAACCGAGCCTGTCAGCCAAAAGGACTACTATGCGCTCGCGGGCATCTTTTACAGCAGCCGCACGCTCAGCGGCACGCCGAACCGCAACGAAGGTGTCGCGGGTGGTTACGTCAGCCCGGAGGCGCTCGTGGACCTGCCCACCGCGCTCGATGAACCCGTCGGCCCGCCCACCCAACTGCCCGCAGGCCTGCATTCGATGGATGACCTCCGCGAACTCGGCAACCCCAAGGAAACCATCCGCTACGACCACGATCCGCACTTCTGCATGGGCGTCATCGAGGGCGAGATCAAAGATTGCGAACTCGCCGTCGGCGGCGATCCCTTTGAACGCGAAGCCGCACCAGATCGCGGCAAAATGACCATGCCCGCACTGCCACCCATGCCCGTCATTCCGCCAAAATCCTCGGGCCGCATGGAACTTGCGCAATGGATGACGCAGCCCACGCATCCGCTCACCTCACGCGTCATGGTGAACCGCCTCTGGCAGCATCTTTTCGGCGAAGGCCTCGTGCGCACGCCCGATGACTTCGGCATCACCGGCGCCGATCCCACGCACCCCGAGTTGCTCGATCATCTCGCCATCCGCTTCGTCGAAGGCGGCTGGAGCGTGAAGAAAATGATCCGCACGCTGATGCTCAGCCGCACCTATCGCCTCGCCACCACTGGCAATCCCGAGCATCTCGATGCCGGAAACAAACTCCGCTGGCGACAGAACCCCAAGCGCCTCGAACTCGAACCCCTGCGCGACACGCTGCTGCAACTCGCAGGGAAACTCACCTTCGACCGCCCCGAAGGCATCCAAGTCGCCGGAACCGGCGGCAAAGGCCGTCACGGCATCACACGCGGCCTCCTCAGCGTCGAAGACCCGTATCGCACCATCTTCCTCCCCGTCGTCCGCGACAACATCCCCGAACTCTTCAGCACCTTCGACTTCCCCGGCCCCACCCAAATCAAAGGCCAGCGCGATGTGACGACGGTCGCACCACAGGCGCTCTTTTTCATGAACAACCCGCTCGTCGAGGAACTCGCGGCTGAGATCGCCGACAAAGCCGGGAAAGAAGTCAAAACGGCCTACAAGCTCGTTTTGGGCCGCGAACCGAGTCTCGAAGAAATCGCCGATGCGAGAGACTTGGATCTTCAAACACTCGTGCAAGCCTTGTTAGGCACGGCGGAGTTTCGATATGTGTTTTGAATCCATGAACACGCTCGCATCTCATCATGGTTTGAAACCCAAAGGGTTTCCGACATGCAGCCCAGGGTTGCGCGAAGCGCTACCCTGGGACCAACGCGCCACGTTCACCCCAGGTGCATCAACCCCAACGGGGTTGCGTCCATCGTCTCCTGTCCCATCGGCCCATTCACAAGATATACCCTCCAGCGGACGGAACCCCGTTGGGGTTCGTTGTGATATGTCGTGGGGTCTATCGCTGACCCAGGGTTGTTCCAACCCTGGGCTGCATGACGAAAGCCCTTCGGGCTTTGAAGTGTCACGACCCCAGTCTTCGGCCCAAACCTTAACCTTGCCAGTGTCATGACCACCCGCCGCCACCTTCTCCAATCCACCAGCGCTGGCTTCGGCTGGCTGGCTTTCAATGCGCTGCATCAGCAATGGGCCAATGCAGCGGCACCACCGAAGACGATCAATCCTCTCGCGCCAAAACCACCGCACTTCGCGGCGAAGGCCAAACGAGTGATCTTCATGTTCATGCAGGGCGGGCCGAGCCATCTGGACACGTTTGATTACAAACCAGAACTCGCGAAGGCTGAGGCGCAGAAGATCCAGAAGTACATGGGCTCCGCGTTTGAGTTCAAGCCGCGTGGCACAAGCGGCCTCATGATTTCCGATGCCTTCCCCGAGCTATCCAAGCACGCGGACGACCTGTGCCTGCTCAATGGCATGCAGACACGCACCAACGCGCATCAGATGGCCACGGTGGCGTTGCACATCGGCAGCGAGACCTTTGTGCGGCCTTCGATGGGCGCGTGGATCGTGTATGGACTCGGCACCGAGGCGGAGGACCTGCCCGGCTTTGTCACGATCAATCCCGTGGCCGATACCGGCGGCGCGATGAACTACGGCTCAGCCTTCCTGCCAGCCAGTTTCCAAGGCACGCGACTCAGCAGCGGTGGTGGAGGCGTTCCCGATCTCTCGAATGGTCGGCTCAGCGATGCGCAGCAGCGGAAGCAGATCGAATTCATCCAAAAAGCCAACCGCCGACTCCTCGCAGGCGATCCGGGCAATCCCGAACTCGAAGGCGTGATCCAGAGCTATGAGCTCGCCTACAAGATGCAGACCAGCGTGCCTGACGTGCTCGATCTCGACAAGGAGCCGCAGCACATCCGCGACATGTACGGCCTCGACGACAGCGAAACCGAGCGCTTCGGCACGCAATGCCTCATGGCCCGCCGCATGGCCGAGAAAGGCGTGCGCTTCATCCAGCTCACCAGCACCGGCTGGGACCATCATCAGCAACTCCGCGAAGGCATCACCCGCCAGGCCACCAGCATCGACAAACCCATCGCTGGCCTCATCGCCGACCTGAAACAGCGCGACATGCTCAAGGACACCCTCATCCTCTGGG
>JBILPY010000023.1:0-19138 GCA_044373575.1 Prosthecobacter sp.
GTTTTTTAGTCTGCTTTGGCATCTCCTCACACCCCATCTCCGCGAGACATCCAGCGCTAAAACGCCTCGGTGCCATTCCCCTGTCATCACTGCGGGCTGATGCAAAACTCACCACGCGTGGTAGCGTGCCTCCCGGCGGCTTGCATTCCAATCATGCAAATCCATTTTTTTCTTTCCATGTGCCTTCTTGTCTTCGTTTCTGCCGCCGCCAAGACCAAGCAAGCGGGTCGCAACATCATTGTGATTGTGTCCGATGACGTGGGCTACTCCGACATCGGCTGCTTCGGCGGGGAGATCGAGACGCCGAATCTAGACGCTGGCCAAAGGCTGGGTGCGCTTCATGCAGTTTTATAACACCGCTTGCTGCTGCCCCGCACGTGCCTCGCTACTCACGGGTCTGTATCCGCATCACGCGGGCACCGGGCACATGGTGGATGATTGGGGCACTAAGGTCGGCGAGAGCTACGCGTGCGATTTGAACAAGAAGGCCGTAACGCTCGCGGAAGTGCTCAAAACCGCCGGTTACTCGACTTACATGGCCGGGAAGTAGCATGTGACCAAAGAAACCAATCCCGCTGACGATGCCAGCAAACACGACTGGCCCATCCAGCGTGGCTTTGATCGCTTCTACGACACCATCCTCAGCGCAGGCAGTTTTTTCGACCCTGCCTCGCTCACTCGCGACAACACCTTTATCTCGCCCTTCACCGACTCGGACTATCAGCCGCCGAGTATTATTACACGGATGCGCTCAATGATTACGCCGCCCGCTTCGTCACCGACCACGCGAAAAGCACCCCGGAGAAGCCTTTCTCCCTCTACCTTGCCCACACCGCAACGCATTGGCCCATGCATGCGAAGGAGGCAGACGTCGCCAAATACAAAGGGCGCCACGATATCGGCTACGGTCGTGTCCGTGCGGCTCGTTTGGAAAAGATGAAGCGTCTCGGCTTGCTCGATGAAGGCTGGAAAATCACCCCGCAAGCAGGCAACTGGGCCACGCTCGACCGGAGACCTTGGGAAGCCCGCTGCCCGGAAGTCTATGCCGCCATGCTCGACTGTATGGACCAGGGCATCGGACGCCTCGTCGAGACGCTGAAAAAGAACGGCCAACACGAAAACACGCTCATCCTTTACCTCCAGGACAACGGAGCCTGCGCCGAAACCATCGGTCGAAATGGCCCATTCCAGCCCCGTGCTGACAAACCCACGCTTCCGCCGCTCGCCAAGGGCTATATCCCGCCCGGCACGACCCGCAACGGCTATCCTGTACGCGAAAAGGCCAGAGCGTCATGCCTGGCGGCGCGGACACCTTCGTCGCCTACGGCCTGAATTGGGCCAACATCAGCAACACACCCTTCCGCGAATACAAACACTGGCAGCACGAAGGCGGCATCAGCACGCCGCTCATCGCGCATTGGCCGAAGGGCATCGCCAAAAAAGCACACGACAAACTCAATGCTACACCGACCTACCTCATCGACATCATGGCGACGTGGGTGGACCTCGCTGGCGTGAATTATCCGAAGGAGCATAAAGGCAACCCCATCGCGCTGATGGAAGGCATCAGCCTCGCACCCGCCTTCAGTGAGCGATCTATCACACGCGCCCAACCGCTCTTCTGGGAACCCGAGGGCAACCGCGCCATCCGCAGCGGCGAGTGGAAACTCGTCTCAAAGCATCCCGGCACTTGGGAACTCTACAACATGACCGCCAACCGCACCGAGATGAACGACCTCGCCGCCCAGCAACCCGACCGTGTCAAGGAAATGGCCGCGCAGTGGGACGCCTGGGCGAAACAAGTCGGCGTTCTTCCCTGGCCGCTCGGTGGTGGTGATCCCAAAAGGAGCACAGGCAAAAAGAAGGGGAAGTGACACAATGCTCCGTCCACGTCGATTTACCTGCTGCCACAGTTCAAGTGCGGCGCAACGCGCATGAAAGTCACCGCCCTCAACGACCAAAACCGGGCACTCAATGACGTGAACTCATGCTGAACAATATCCCCATGACCCCGCCGTAGATGGCACCGCGCCACCATGTGGAGGTGAGCGGGCAGGTGCCGGAGCTGCATTGGCCGAAGTAGCCCATGAGGGAGCCGAGCGCGGCTCCGATGAGCACCGGGATGAGAAAGCGCGTCATGATGGGAATCAGTTTGAATGCGAGGTTGTTCATCCGCATTTCCCTCCACCGCAGCAGCCGCCACCTTTGTCGTTGCCGCCTTTGCCGCAGGTGCTGATGCCGAGGGGGCAATACAGCGGGCAGAAGCGGATGAAGGCGGTGAGCAGCGGCACGGCACCGATGGCTCCGATCCACGAGTGATTGACGATGCCGTAGGCGATGAGGCCGAGGCCGAGTAGGATGCGCAGGGCGCGGTCGATGGTTCCGATGTTGGGTTTCATATGGTTTTGGGTTCGGGGTGTGAATGTTTGTTCGCCATGAAATACAAGACGGGCACGGCCATGCGGCTGATGAGCAGGCTGGCGATTTCGCCGGCCATCAGGGCGATGGCGAGGCCTTGGAAGATGGGATCGGCAAGGATGACGGCGGCTCCGACGACGACCGCCATCGCGGTGAGGAGCATGGGGCGAAAGCGCACGGCTCCGGCGTCGATAACGGCTTCGCTCAGCGGCATGCCTTCACGCACGCGCAGCTCGATGAAATCGACGAGGATGATGCTGTTGCGCACGACGATGCCGCCGCCGGCCATGAAGCCGATCATGCTGGTGGCGGAGAAGAAGGCGTCCATCAATCCGTGTGCGGGCAGGATGCCGACAAGCGAGAACGGAATGGCAATCATGACGATGGCGGGCGTCAGAAAGCTGCGGAACCAGCCGACCATGAGGACGTAAATCAGGATGATACAGGCACCAAAGGCCGCGCCGAGATCGCGGAAGACTTCGATGGTGATGTGCCATTCGCCGTCCCATTTCATCGCGGGTTCGGCATCACTGAAGGGCATGGAGGCGTTGAGGATTTGCAGTTCCGCGCCGCTGCCGCCGAACTCGCGTGTGTCGAGCTTCTTGAGCGCCTCGTTCATCTGGAAAATGGCATACACGGGGCTTTCGACGATCCCGGCGACATCGCCGATGACGTAAGTCACGGGCATGAGATTCTTGTGATAGAGGCTCTTTTCGACGGTGACGTGCTCGACCTTCACCAGCTCGCGCAACGGCACGAGCGGCGAGCCGCTGGCACCGGGTTCGGGCAGTGCATTGGCATCGCCGGAGCGCACACGGAGGGCTAAAAGCTCCTCGGGCGTGGTTTTGGCACTGCGGGGCAGTTCGAGGCGAATATTGACGTCTTCCTTCTCAGCGGGCTGATGCAGCAAATCGACGCTTTCGCCATCGACGGCGATTTTGAGTGTCTGCGAGATCGTGGCGGCGCTGATGCCGTGCAGCGCTGCTTTTTCTTTGTCGATGATAAAGCGGGCTTTTTGCTGATCGGCCTCGATATACCAATCCACATCGACAACGCCCGGTGTGGTCTTGAAGATCGTCTTCACGGCTTCGGCGAGCTTCAAACGCGCTTCTTCGTTAGGCCCATAAATCTCGGCGACGAGGGTTTGCAGCACCGGCGGCCCCGGCGGCACTTCGGCGATGGCGACACGGGCCTTGTAGCGATCCGCGATGGCTGTGACGGCGGGACGGATGCGTTTGGCGATGTCGTGGCTCTGCGCCTTGCGCTCGTGTTTGCCGACGAGGTTCACCTGGATGTCGGCGACGTTGGCACCGCGACGCATGAAGTAGTGACGCACGAGGCCGTTGAAGTTGTAGGGCGAGGCGACACCGGCATAGACTTGGTAATCGGTCACTTCCGGCTCGGTGCGGATCGCGGCGGCCATTTCGCGAGCGACGGCGGCAGTTTGCTCCAGCGACGAGCCTTCCGGCATGTTCAGGATGACTTGGAATTCGCTCTTGTTGTCAAAGGGCAGCATTTTCACCTTCACCCAGCCGAGTCCGACGGTCGCCATGCTTGCGAGCAACAACACAGTGATGCCGATGAGGAATGTCCAGCGCCAGCCGGCGTGATGTAGCAGCGGCCCCATGACGCGGCGGTAGAGTTTCGTGAAGAAATCCTCGGGGTGCTCGCTGGCGTCGTGATGTTCGAGATCTTTGGCCGATGGAGTGCCGTCAGTAAGCGTCGAATACTTCGTCCCCCAACGAAGGATGCGAATCGAAGCCCAAGGCGTGACGATGAACGCGATGAGCAGCGACCAAAACATCGCCGCACTGGCGCCAATCGGAATCGGCCGCATGTAAGGACCCATGAGGCCGCCGACGAAGGCCATCGGCAGCACGGCGGCGATGACGGCAAAGGTGGCGAGGATGGTGGGATTGCCGACTTCACCCACGGCTTCGACCGCAATAGCGGACCAGTTGCGGCCTTTGTTTTGAGGCAGGTGAAAGTGCCGAACAATGTTTTCCACCACCACGATGGCATCATCCACGAGGATGCCGATGCTGAAGATGAGCGCGAAGAGCGTGATGCGGTTCAGCGTGAAGCCGTAGAGGTAAAAGACGAGCAGCGTGAGCGCCAGCGTGGCTGGAATGGCCACCGCGACGATGCCACTTTCCCGCCAGCCAAGTGTGAGCCAGATGAGGATCGCCACGCTGAACACGGCGATGCCCATGTGCAGCAGCAGCTCGTTCGATTTCTCCGCCGCCGTCTCGCCGTAGTTGCGAGTGATGCTGACGCTGACATCGGCGGGAATGACGCTGCCTTTGAGCAGCTCGACCTTTTGCAGCACTTCGTCAGCGACACTGATCGCATTCGCGCCGGGGCGTTTGGCGATGCTGAGCGTGACGGCGGGCTCTTCGCTCGTTTTGCTGCCGTGGAAGACGTATTGCGTCGGTTCTTCGCCTGTGTCGGCGATCTCGGCGACTTCACGCAGATAAACGGGGCGACCGCTGAACACGCCGATGACGACATCGCCGACTTCGTGAGCTGTTTTTAGAAAACCGCCGGTTTCGACGAGCACTTCGTTGTTGCCGGTGGTCAGGCCGCCAGCGCGGAATTGGCGATTCGCCTGCTGGAGCATCGGCACAAGGCCTGCGGGGCTGAGATTGCGACTGGCGAGCTTCACGGGATCGAGCATCACGCGCACGGTGCGGCGCGAACCTCCGATCAGCGTCGTCTCGGCTACCAGCGGCACTTGTTTGATCTCTTCGTCGATCTGCGCGGCCAAACGGCGCAGCGTGAGATGATCGTATCGGGCGCTATGCAAGGTGAGCGCGAGGATCGGTACGTCGTCGATGCTCTTGAGCTTGATGAGCGGTGCGCTCACACCCATCGGGATGCGGTCATAGTTTGAGCGCAGCTTCTCCGTGAGCCTCACGAGGCTGACATCGGGATCTTCGCCGACTTTGAAGCGCACGATGACGAGGCTCTCGCTGTCGCGCGAGGTGCTGTAGATGTATTCCACGCCGGGCAGCTCCCAGAGCAGCTTTTCCATCGGCCGCGTGGCGCGTTCTTCGATCTCCTTCGCCGTGGAGCCTGGCATGGCGACCATGACATCGACCATCGGCACCTTGATCTGCGGCTCTTCTTCACGCGGCAGCAGCACCACCGCCGCCGCGCCGAGCAAGACGGACGCGATGACGACAAGCGGCGTCAGCTTCGAATCAATGAACGCCGCCGCGATGCGGCCTGCGATGCCAAGATGAGGGTTGGATGGCTCGCTCATGGCTGGATCGTCACGGGTTGGCCGTCGGTGAGTTTGGCGGTTTCGCTCACGATGATCTGTTCACCTTCTTCCAGGCCGGAAAGCACTTCCACGCGGTCTTCGAGCACCTTACCGGTCTTCACGAGACGCAGCGCGGCTTTGCCATCTTTGGCGACGAAGACGAGTTCCATCTGTCCACGCTTCAAAACGGCGCTTTGCGGCACCAGGAGTAGCTTCACCTCGGCCACCGGCACTGAGACGCGACCAAACTGACCGGTGCGCAGGCCTTCGGTCGGCGGAAGGTCTAGCTTCACATTAAAGGTGCGGCTCACGGGATCGGCGACGGGTGAAATTTCGCTCACGGTGCCTTCGATGACCTTTGCGAGACGCACGGACATCTTTTCACCGAGCTTCACGCGGTCGAGGATGGCTTCGGGAAGATCGGCTTCAAAGCGCAGCGAGGTCGGCGCTTCGATTTCGAGCAGCGGTTTGCCCGGCATGGCGAGATCGCCCACATCGGCGAGCTTGCGCGTGACCACGCCATCGAAGGGCGCGGTGACTTTGGCGTAGCTCATCATCGTTTCCGCTTCGCTGACGGCTCCAGTGCCAATTTTCACGCGAGCCTCGGTGGCGTCGAATTCCTGTCGCGTGGTCGCATTGCTGGCGATGAGCTGCTTTTGACGATCAAAGTCGCGTTTCGCCTGATCTAGCATCGCACGGGCCTGATCGACCTTCGCTTGGATTTCCTGCACATCGAGCCGCGCGAGCAAATCGCCCGCTTTCACCATCGCGCCGGGTGTGGCGGTGTATTCGAGCACGCGACCGCTCACCTTTGCCTCGACGACGGCGCGTTGTTTCGATCGCACGGTGCCCACGACCTCCTCCACCGCCGTATGGGGGCTCCATTTCGCGGCTTCCACCTTCACAGTGACGCTGGGCAGGGCCGCTGATGGCGAAGAGGTGTCGTCATGCTTGCCGCAAGCGGCCAGCAGCAGGACGGGGAGGAGGCGTGAGAGTCGTTTCATCGGTGGAGGCGGATCGTGGTTGAGTCAGACCTTCGTGCAGCAACTGCCGCCGACACCGAGCTTTCTGAGAATGTTTTCCGCCGGGCAAAAGCCGGTGAAGGCCGATTGAAAGAGGTTCGCGCCGACAAAAGCGGTGAGCCAGAGCCAGTCCGGGCTCACATAATGCGCGAGTGCGAGGCTGGTGAGGATCATGGTGCCTGCGAGGGCACGAATGGCGTTTTCGAGTTTCATGGTTTGGGGGTGGTGGAGTTCAAATCAGTGGCTGGAGCCGCTTCCGGGGCCTTTGGCAGCAACACGCAGGCCGGGCAGCCCTGTCGGCTCATCTGCATGCCCGCCAGCAAAGCCGCGAGCGCGGCGATGAGGATGTAGAGTCGGTTCGGATTCATGGGGGGGGGAAAGGGTCAGCGGGTGACGGTGTCGTGCTTTTTGTCGTGCTCGCTCCAGCCCTTTGCGGCGAAGGCGGAGACGACTTTGGCGTGATTTTGCGCGACCTTGATCGCTGCGGCATTGCGGCCCGTGACGGTCATGCGCACGCCTTTGGCCGTCGGTGTGAAGCGGTGGTCCATCTCCGCGTAGTGATCGCAATACTCAGCGAAGGCCGGGTCCCAGCGTCGCACGCTCAGGCCGGAGCCGAGGCGCTCCTGCATCTGCTTCACATGCTTCTGCAAAGCAGAGGCGACTTTTGGATCATCGCTCTCCGTGGTGGCCGTGTAGCCGGTGGCGGTGAGTTTGAGTTCGCGGTGGATCTTCGCGTGGTTGTCAAAGAGAGCGTGGATCTGCTCCTGAGCCTCGGCGGGCATGCCACGACCGCCACCCTGCTGGGCGCAGGAGGTGCCTGACAAAGCCGCCACGAGAGCCATCGCAGCGAGAAGGTGTGACTGGGCGGAAGCGGGTGTTTTCATGGTGGTCCTTTATTCAACTGTATGAGTCTATACGCATATAGTGTGGCTGAGCAAATGGTTTTTCAGGGACGTGGATGGTCTGCCGACTTCTGTCAGGCGAAGCAAAGTAGCCATCTCGCTCCGCGAGATGAGCAAAAGGCCTTCGCGAGCATGGCGGATTCCGATTTCTCGTAAACTGGGGGCTTTGAGAAGCGACCAGCTCATCTCGACGGAGCGAGATGGCTACCATGCTAACGCATCATTCGAGCGCCCCTGATCGGTTTTCAGACACGGCTCACCTCCCCGGCGGCTGAAACACCTGCAAGGCGTTGATCTTGGCCGTGCCAGGCTTGGTGGGCACGAGGCGGAGGGTGTGATCGGCATTTGGGAGCATTTGGGCGAAGCGGAGGACGAAGGGATCGGCGGATGGGGCGGTGAAGGTGACTTTGTCGAGCACGGCGGGTTTGACCTCGAAGGTGAAGCGGTCGCCGGTGCGGTTGCGCTCGGCGCGGCGCCAGAGGTCGGGTTCGATGAGGATCTGGCCGCTGGCGCTGGTGAAGGGCTTGAAGGCATTGCCGTTGCCGTCGGGGCCGGTGACGCTGCCGGTGAGCGTGTAGTCGCCGCTGTCGCTGGTCATGACGAGCGTCCAGGTCTGCGGCACGATGCGCTGGCCGAGTGTGATGCCGTGGGGCGATTGATCGCGCGGATTGGCCCCTTTGCCTTCCCTGGCGTTTTTGGCATCGGGCTGCACATAGCTCATGAGCCAGGCATTGGCCTCGCGGGCGGGTTTTTCGTCGATCAGGACGCGGAAGGTGCCGCCATCGGGCGCGGTGATGCCGTGGAGGTCGAGGCGTGTGCCGGTGAACTTCGCGGTGAAGGAGCCGTCGGGCTGCTTTTCGGGCTGGAGCTGCTTTTCGCGGCTCGCGGGTTCGTAGCTGAAGGCCTGCGGCACGCGGAAGTGGGCGAGGATGTTGCTGTTGATGATGTGGGCACCGTAGTCGCTCTGATGCACGGCGTCTTTGAGCAGCGCGGGCACGGGCAGCTTGTTCGCGGTGAGGTAGTCGGCCCAGTCGCGGCGGTTTTCGACGAACTCGACGTGTTGCCTGCGACACACCTCGCGCACGGCGGCCACGTCTTGATCGGCGGCGTTCTCCGATTGGCCCCACAGGGGGATGTCGCGCTCCCGCCAGTGGATGCTGGGCACGATGATGTCGGCGGTGGTGTGGCGGCGCAGCTCGATGAGGAGCTTTTCCAAATCGGCGGGATTGCCGATGGTGTAGGTGATGATGAGGTCCGGCTGATCGGGGATGACGAGATGCCGCGCCCAGCCACGCAGATACTGCCAGGGACAGGAATTGCCGACCATCTTGCGATATTCGACCTGCTTCGTCTTCGGGAAGCGCTTCGGCAGCTCGCGCTGCCAGAGCTCACCGCTACCGAGCATGTTCGTGTAGCTCGATCCGATGGCCCAGATGAGAAACGGGCGGTCGAGGCCCTGCTGGAGCTTGTGCATCGTCAGCGCGAGGTGCTGCCCATCGGTGTCCGCCGCCTTCGCCACATACTCCGCCGCGCCTTCCGGCCTGCCTTTGGCAAACACCGGCTCGTCCGTGACGAGACTGCGCTCGGCGGCGGTGGCGGAAGAAGAGTGGAGATGAAGAACCAGAGCGAGAGCAAGAGAGGGCGGTAAAGCGACGCGATGCATGATGTGGAAACGGCTGGGCTGTGGGTTCATTTCAGGGGGAAGGTTTTGTGTGGCCTAACCAGCCGAAATGCTCTGAAGCAAGCATCGCGGCAGAATGAGCAGTGGAGGCCTGATTTCTCTGCAAGCGGCTGGCGGAGGAGGCGTTGTCATCGTGTTCACTTCATGATGTTTCCTCGTTTTTTACTGCTCGCTATTTGTTCTCCTCTTCTCGCGGCTCCTTTGCCGAGCACGCGGTTTTTGGAGGAGCATTGTTTTGACTGCCATGATGCGGAGACGAAGAAGGGTGGGCTGGATTTAACGGCGCTGAAGATGGATCTTACGGATGCGGCGACGTTCGCGGACTGGGTGAAGGTTCATGATCGGGTGCGCGATGGGGAGATGCCGCCGCCGAAGAAGAAGCGGCCGCCGGAGGCGGAAACGAGGGCGCTGCTGACGGCGCTGGACGCGAGTTTTCGCGAGGCGAGTGCGGCTCGGCAGGCGGTGGAGGGTCGGGCATTGGCGCGGCGGCTGAACCGCGATGAGTATCAAAACACACTGCGGGATCTGCTGGGCGTGGCGAAGGATTACCGGGCTCAGTTGCCGGAGGATGGTCGGACACATGGCTATGACAAGGTGGGCTCGGCGTTGAGTGTTTCAGCGGAGCATTTGCAGGCCTACATGACGACGGCGCGCGAGGCGCTAGACGAGGTTTTTATCACGGGACCGGCACCGAATGCGGAGCCGGTGCGCTATCCGCAGCGCTGGGAGCAGCGGCACTTCGGGAAGGACTTTTATTCGCGCTTCCGGTGGACCTTTGGCGATCAACCGGATGCACTGGTGCGCTTTGGCGACTTCGTGGAAAAGATCGTGGGTTATCGCGGGGCGCCGGTGGCGGGGATGTATCGCTTCCGGGTCAAGGCGCGGGCCTGGGGTGGTGAGACGGTGAAGGCTCGCATCAAGGCGGGCGATGAGCGGAACTCGAACACGTCGTGGGTGGTGACTTACACGGAGTTTCCGCCGGAAGGCGCGGTGGTGGAGGTGACGACGTATCTGCGGCAAAAGGACACGCTGCGGGTATCGCCCATCGGCATTGCGGGACCGAACACACTGCATCGCGTGGAGCAGGTCTTGAGGGGCAAACGCGGCTTTGATGCCAACACCTACCAGGGGCCGGGTTTGGCGATGGAATGGGTGGAGGTGGAGGGGCCGCTGCATGAATCGTGGCCCACACCGGGGCAGCGTCGCGTGTTTGGCGATGTGGATCTCACGGCGGCTACGCGGGCCGATGCAGAGCAGGCGCTGAGGGGCTTTTTGCCACGCGTGTTTCGCCGGGCGGTGAGCGATGGCGAAGTGCAGCACTACGCGAAGATTTACGACCTCGCGGCCAAGGATGGCGATTTCCTCGCCGCGATGAAGGTGACGCTGCAGGCGGCGTTTTGCTCGCCGCACTTCCTCTACCTCGATGCGCCTGCCGGGGCGCTGAGTGACGAGGCGCTGGCCTCACGGCTCTCGTATTTCCTGTGGTGCAGCACGCCGGATGACGAACTGCTGGCGCTGGCTGCCAAAGGTGAGCTGCATCAGCCCGCGACGCTGCATGCGCAGGTGGACCGGCTTTTGAAGGACCCGAAGGCCGCAGGCTTCAACGAGAGCTTCACCGGGCAATGGCTTGATCTGCGCAAGATCACCGCGACCACGCCCGACGCGCGGCTTTACCCGGAATGGGACGAGCTGATCGAGTGGTCCTGCGTGAAGGAGACGCGGATGTTCTTCGACGAGGTGCTCAAGAACAACCTCAGCGTGACGAACTTCGTGCAGTCGGACTTTGCGATGCTCAATGAGCGTCTCGCGAAGCACTATGGGCTGATGGAGGCGTATGGCGCGGAACGGCGTAAGCTTGGCTCGCAATCCACAGCACTCATCAAAGTGCCTCTCCCCGCTGGCTCCGTTCGCGGTGGCGTCATGGCGCAGGCGAGCGTGCTGAAGGTCACGGCGAATGGAACCACCAGCTCGCCCGTGCTGCGCGGCGTGTGGGTGATGAACCGCATCCTCGGCCTGCCCGTGCCACCACCACCGCCCGGTGTGCCTGCGGTGGAGCCGGACATCCGCGGTGCCACCACGATCCGCGAGCAACTGGCCAAACATCGCAACAGCGAGAGCTGCTCGGGCTGCCACGCGAAGATCGACCCGCCCGGCTTTGCACTGGAGAGCTTTGATGTCATCGGCGGCTGGCGTGAGCGCTATCGTGCGGCGGATGAAGCGGTGAAGGATCGCCAACTCATTTCGCGACCGCTCACCTTTGATGCGCCAGCCTTCGTGAAGGACCCGTCAAAGCGCGGCCCCATGCTTGCCCGCGTCGGCCTCGGCCCGAAGGTCGATGCCAGTGGTGCGATGCCCGGTGGCGCGACCTTTGCAGGCTATGAGGAGTTCCGCCGCGCCCTGCTCGCCCATCCCGATCAGCTCGCCCGCTCGCTCACCCAGCACCTCGTCACCTACGCCACCGGCACCGCCCCGCAGTATGCCGACCGCGCCGCGATGGACGACATCGTCGCCAAAGTGCGCACGAAGCATCACGGCCTCGCGTCCATCATTCACGAGATCATCGCGAGTCCGCTTTTTCTGAATCAATAACACCGCTCATGAACACCCCACATCTCCCCACCGCCGCTCTTTCCCGTCGCGCTTTTCTCCGCAGCACGGGCGTGGGACTTTCACTGCCTTTTCTGGAGGCGATGCTGCCACGTTTTGCCCGAGGAGCTGATGCAGCACCGCCGCGCCGGATGGTGCTGATCAACAAAGCGCTCGGACTGCATGCGCCGGATTTCTTTCCGGAGAAAACGGGGCGTGACTTTGAGCTTTCGCCTTACCTGAAGCCCTTCGCGGACTTGCGTGGCGACTTCACGGTGTTCAGCGGCCTTTCGCATCCCGAGGCGGGCGGCGGGCACTCTTCGGAGGCGAGTTTCCTCACGGCGGCGCCTCATGCAGGCACGCCCGCGTTTCGCAATACGATCTCGCTCGATCAACTCATCGCCGAGCAGATCGGAGTGCAGACGCGGCATCCGTTTCTCGCCTTTGGTTCGCACAGCGGCAGCCTGTCGTGGACGCGGAATGGCGTGCAGATCCCGCCGGACAAAGATCCCGCCGCGGTGTTTCGCCGCCTCTTCATCGCGGGCACGCCCGACGAGATTCGCGAGCAGGAGCGGCAGTTGCGCGATGGCCACAGCATCCTCGACTCCGTGCGTGAGGAAACCGCCGCCTTGCAACGCCGCGTCGGCAGCGGAGACCGGGATCGTTTGGATCAATACTTCACCGCCGTGCGCGATGTGGAGAAGCGACTGCAAACCGCCGAGTCCTGGTCGCACAAACCGAAGCCGCAGGTGCAAGCACCGCCGCCGGGCGAGTATCCCGATGCCTCCGACATCGTGGGCCGCATGAGCATGATGCTCGATCTCGCCCACCTCGCCCTCCAGACCGACTCCACGCGGCTCATCACCTTCGCCATCGACGTGGACGGCGGCGTGCCACCCATCGAGGGCGTCAAAGAAAGCCGACACAATCTCAGCCATCACGGTCAGGACCCCGCGAAGATCGAACAACTCCGCCGCATCGAACTCGCCGAGATTCAATCGCTCAACGCCTTCCTCACCAAGCTGAAAGCCACTGGCGAGCCCGGCAGCCCCTTGCTCGATCACACTCAGGTCCTCTTCGGCAGCAATCTCGGCAACGCCAGCAGCCACGACACGCGGAACCTGCCCGTGCTGCTCTTCGGCGGCGGATTCAAACACGGCCAGCATCTCGCCTTCGACCGCACCAACAACACCCCGCTCTCCAATCTATTTGTCTCCATGCTGCAAGGTTTCGGCATCGAAACCGAGAAGTTCGGAGCCAGCACGGGAACACTGAAGGGACTCAATCACGCATGAAATCACTTCTCCTTCTCATCGCCCTCGCCTTCACCTCGCTTCACGCCGAGGAGCTGCCAAAAACGCAGATGACGCTGCCCGGCAAGCTGCTGCTGAGCGAGGACTTCGCCAAGCCCATCACCTTGGCCAAATCCATCGACCGCAGCGTGCATCCAGGCACCTGGACCGAAGGCTGGCGAGTCATGAACGGCACCTGGACACAGGTCGATGGTGGCATTCGCGGCATCGTCAAACCCAAGGTCTATCCCGCCGCCACGCTGCATCTGCCGCTCGTGTATCAGGACGCCATCATCCAGGTCGAGGTGCGGCTCGACGACATCCCACTCGACGATCCGCCGAAGCACGATTCCAACAGCGTGGGTGTCGTCTTGCGTGAAGGCAATGCCGCCCACATCGCCTCCGCACGCCTCGGCAAAGGCGGCCTCTCCGCAGGCAAGGACAAGACCAAGTCCCGCGAAGTGAAAGGCACCGTGGTCACCGACGACGAAGTCCCCTTTGGCAAACAAACCCTACCCATCAAGCCCGGCGAATGGCACACGCTCGTCATCGAAGTCCGCGGCGAGGACATGCTCTCCACCGTCGATGGCGGCAACCCCGTGTTCGGCTCGCATCCCGTCATCGGCCTACCCAAAGGCATCCTCAGCTTCGGCACACCCCGCAGCGTCAGCTATCGAAACCTGCGAGTCTTCGAGGCCATGCCAAATCCCGCCTGGAAGACAAACAAGAGCATGATCTTGAAGCCGTCTGCGGCGGGCAAGAAGTGAATCCTTCGGCTTCTATCTGCGACCATGCAAAGTTGATCCCGTAGACAGAAGAATGTGGACAAATGAATCAAGAGCTTCCTCCTCCTTCTCGCGTTCCTTTGTGCCCAACACCGCCCTCTCGGCTTAACTCGATCGCTGTTGCGGCGATGTCGCGCTGAAGGGCAAGGATACGGACCGCTACAGACGATGGAAACGCAGATCCCTTTTGTGGCAGTAATATAGGCAGAGGGACAGATTTTCAGTGGACGAAACCGGGTTCATGGTGTTCCTATGCTCAACTGTATGAGTTTATACGCATATAGTAGCTGTCTAAAGACCCTTTTTGAAGTCATGCCCTCTGCACGAAATAAAAAGGCGCTGCCGCCTGTCACCGACGAGGCGCTGGCGCTCATCGCCTCCTGGTTCCGCACGCTCGCCGAACCGAGCCGCCTCAAGATCCTCCGCGCTCTCGAAGAAGGCGGCGAGTTGAACATCTCCGAACTCGTCGAGGCCACCGGCCTGACCCAGGCAAACGTCTCACGTCACGTCCAATCGCTCGTTGATGCGGGCATGGTGGGTCGCCGCAAGAAAGGTCTCACCGTGATCTGCTTCATCGCCGATCCCAGCATCACCGATCTGTGCGACGACGTCTGCAATAATCTGCTAAAGCGCCTTTCCAATCAGGTGAAGAAGCTGGGCGGTTCTTGATCTTGGAATTGCTGAGTTAGGACTCGAGCAACGAGGCCCAGTTCTTTTCGAATCGAGCACAAAAGTAGTGCCTTCAAACCGTGACATGGCTTGACCATCAAGGGGGCAAACGCTAGCCTGCTGCCCTAACCAATCCTTCAATCCCCTCACTATGGACATCGTCAGACTCGGCATCGTAGGCCTCGGAAACATGGGCAAAGCCCATCTCGCAAACATTCGCGCCGGTAAGGTACCCGGACTTAAAGTCACCTGCCTCTGCGAGAGTCACGGCACCATCCCACCACTCCAGGAAGGTGAGCAAGCCTTCACTGATGTCAGTGCCATGATCAAGTCGGGCCACATCGACGCCATCCTGATCTGCACGCCCCATTTCAGCCACACCACCATCGGCATCGAAGCGCTGGAAGCTGGCCTGCATGTCCTGGTCGAAAAACCCATCTCCGTCCACAAAGCCGACTGCGAGCGCCTCATCGCCGCGCACACGGACAAAACGAAGATCTTCGCCGCCATGTTCAACATGCGCACGAATGCCTGCTTCAAGAAGGTCAAAGACCTCATCGACAGCGGCGAGCTGGGCGCGATCCGCCGCGTGCATTGGGAAGTCACCAACTGGTTCCGCACCAACTACTACTACGCCACCGGCGGCTGGCGCGGCACCTGGAAGGGCGAGGGCGGCGGCGTCCTCATGAACCAGTGCCCACACAATCTCGATCTCTTCCAGTGGATGTTCGGCATGCCGCAAAAGGTCCGCGGCTTCTGCCAGTTCGGTCGCTTCCATGAGATCGAAGTCGAGGACGATGTCACCGCCGTGCTGCAATACGACAACGGCACCACCGCCACCTTCGTCACCTCCACCGGCGAGGCCCCAGGCGTGAACAAGCTCGAAATCACCGGCGAACAGGGCCGCCTCACCGTCACCGACGGCAGCAAAATCCACTTCCAGCGCAACCGCCAGCCCATGAGCAAATTCTGCATGGAGGCCGAAGCCGCCTTCGCCATGCCCGAATCCTGGCACATGGACATCCCCGTCGCCGACAGCGGTGGGCAGCATGTCGAGATCCTGCAAAACTTCACCAACGCCATCCTCAAAGGTGAAAAGCTCCTCTCCCCCGCCGAGCAGGGCATCTTCAGCGTCGAGCTAGCAAACGCCATCCTTCTCAGCACCTGGCAGGACAAAGCCATCGAACTCCCCATGAGCAGCGCCGACTACGAGCGCATCCTCATCGAAAAAGGCGAAAAGAGCACCTTCCAGAAAACCAACGTCGTCGCCAAAGCCAGTGCGGACGACTTCGCGAAGAGTTTCCGTTAACCCCACGAAACTCCCCTCCCCTGCCCCGATGCGCCCCAAGCCATCGGGGCTTTTTTGTGAAAACCATGAACTCAGAACGATCTCAAAACTGTCTAATCCTATCTTATGGGCTCCTGGCGCTAGCAGCTTTAGGTTGGCTAATTGCTGGCGCTGGGTGGCTGACACGTGACGCATTTCCTTTCGGTGGCTTCTTCTTTGTTTTCTCTGCTCTTTTCTCGTTCATTGCCTGTCCGCTTGCACTCATCAGCAGTTTAGTATCCTTGATCTTCGATTGGAGAAAACCTGAGGCATGGTACACCATCATCGTCAGTATTTTTGCCGCCGCCTTGGCACTCTGGATCTTTGCGTATGTGTTTCGCGGGTTTGGCGGTGGCGTCGCCTGACCTTCGTTCCACATGGAACATTCCCACCCCCTGTGCTAAACCTCTCTTCCCCTCTCAAAGTCTCCGCCTCCTCATGTCTTCCAGCCTCTACACTTTCCCAAAACAATACGATGTCATCGTCTGCGGCGCTGGCCATGCAGGGGTAGAGGCGGCGATGGCAGCCGCACGGCTGGGTTGCCAGACAGCCATCCTCACCCAGAACCTCGACACCATCTCGCAGATGTCCTGCAACCCAGCTATCGGGGGACTTGCCAAGGGGCATGTGGTTCGTGAGATCGACGCTCTGGGCGGAGTGATGGGCTTGAACACGGACGCCACGGGCATCCAGTTCCGCATGCTGAACGCCAAGAAAGGCCCCAGCGTCCAGGCTCCGCGCGCTCAGTGCGACAAGAAAGCCTATCAGTTCCGCATGAAGTGGCTTATCGAGAACCAGCCGAATCTCGACATGCACCAGGGGAACGCGGCCGAGATCTTGGTCGAAAACGATGTCGTCACCGGCATTCGCACCAGCCTTGGGATGATCTATCGAGCCAAATCCGTCATCATTTCCTCCGGCACTTTTATGCGCGGACTCCTCCATGTCGGCCTTCAGAACCAGGCTGGAGGTCGCATGGGCGACAGCATTTCCACCCTTTCAGACAGTCTGAAGCAGCTCGGATTCGAGATCAAACGCTTCAAAACCGGTACCCCTTGCCGCATCAACAGCCGCAGCATCGACTTCTCCAAGTGCGAAATCCAGCCCGGAGATACCCCTGCCCCACCCTTCTCCTACCTCTCCGGCATCGTCCCAGAGGACCCAGAAGGCGACACCGACACCGGCCCGCCCCAGTTCACTCTGAACTCCTGGCAGCCAGATAAGTTCCACGTGGAACAAATCCCCTGCTGGATCACCTACACGAACCCCCAAACGCACGACATTATCCGGGCGAATCTGGACAAGTCCCCCATGTATTGCGGGCGGATCGAGGGCGTTGGCCCCCGCTATTGCCCCTCCATTGAGGACAAGGTGGTGCGCTTTGCGGAGAAGGAACGGCACCAGGTTTTCCTGGAACCGGAGGGCCGCCACACCCGCGAGTTCTACATCAACGGCGTCTCCACTTCCCTGCCCTACGAGGTCCAGCTCGACTTCATCCGCTCCATCACCGGCTTGGAGAAGGCCGAGATCATCCGCCCCGGCTACGCGGTGGAGTATGATTACTGCCCACCCACCCAGCTCTACCCGACCCTGGAGACGAAGCGCGTCTCCGGCCTCTACTTCGCCGGGCAGATCAATGGCACCTCCGGCTACGAAGAAGCCGCCGGTCAGGGGCTGCTCGCCGGGGCCAATGCGGCCCTGAAAGTGCAGGGCAAAGCGCCCTTCATCCTCAGCCGCAGCGAGGCCTATCTCGGCGTCCTCATCGACGACCTCGTCACCAAGGGCGTCACCGAACCCTACCGTCTCTTCACCTCCCGTGCCGAGTATCGCCTCCTCCTCCGCCAGGACAATTGCGACCTCCGCCTCACTCCTCGTGCTGCCGAGATCGGCCTCACCTGCCCCACGCGCACCCGCCTCACCCAGGAGAAGGCCGACCTCCTCGCCCAGGCCATTCAGTTTGCCCAAGTCACCAGTCATGAGGGCATGAAGCTCCATTCTTGGATCCGCCGCACCGAAAACGACCACACCAAGCTCCCCACTGACCTCCGCGCCGAGTTCCCCGATGCCGTCTGGCAGCAGCTCGATTACGAGCTGAAATACGAAGGCTACGTCCAGCGCCAGGAAGTCATGATCGGAAAAACCGCCCGCATGGAGAGCCACAGCATCCCGCCCGACTTCGACTACACCAAAGTCCACAGCTTGAAAAAAGAAGCCCAACTCCGCCTCACCGAGATCCGCCCCACCACGCTCGGCCAAGCCGCCCGCATCCAGGGCGTCACCCCCGCCGAGATTTCGTTGCTGGCGGTGATGTTGAGGAAGGGATAACTGTCACTGCACCATCGACAAGGCCTGCTGAACAGCTAGAGTCGTCGGATGCTGTGGGCCAAGATGTGTTCTGGCCAGATCAGCTGTCGAGAGCAGAAGCTGAAGAGCTTCCTTCCTGTTCCCATTTAGAAACTCGATGGTGGCCAGATCAAAACATGAATGGATGGTGCGTGGATGGGTCGAGCCTAAAATTTTCCCATACTACTCCCACACTCTCCGAAGAATGGGCAGTGCATCATCGAGACGCTTTTGATCTCGGAGACAATTGCCGAGCCAAGACTCGATGTGAAGAGTATCAGGGTGATTGGGGCCATCGCGTTTGAGCCGAACTTCGAGGATGCTTCGAAGTTCCTTCTCACCCATATCAAGAAGGCCCTGATTAACATAAGCGGTGGCCAAGTTAGCACGAGTGGCCAACACATTATCCCAGTCCTCGCCCATGTTCTTTTGGCGCTGAATTTCGAGAAGAATAGTTCCCTCCCGGATGGCCTCACTGTATTTGCCGCTGTCCGACAAAACCACGGTGAGTGCCTGACGGGCGCTGATACTATCGGGGCTGTCAGCTCCAAAGTCCTCGACACATTCCTTCACGGCTTTCCTGCAAAGTGCTTCAGCTTCTTCAAAGGCCTTATCCGCTCGCAGACAATTGGCTAATCTGATTCGTGCCGTTTGAAGATCTGTGCTCCGCTCCCCATAAACTCGAAAACAGATGATGACCTGAGTCCGCGAGACCTGCGTGGCTTCCTCCAAATGGCCTGCTTGTCGAAGGAACTCAGAGAGTTCGCCACGGCAATGGATGGTTTCACGTGCGTCGGAACCAAGCAGATTAAAGAACTCATCAAAAGCTCTGCGCGCGTAGCCCACGG
>JBILPY010000285.1:0-5814 GCA_044373575.1 Prosthecobacter sp.
CACCGGCGGCGTGCAGATTGATTGCCCGATCAATGCAGGCACCGTCGTCTTCAGCGGCACGAACACCTTCGATGGTGGCGTGAACGTCAGCAGCGGCACGCTGCGCATCACCAACAGCACCGCGCTCGGCGATGGCACAAAGGTCGTCACCCTCAGCAACGGCACTAGCGGCGCTCCCCATCTCAATCTCGATGGCAGCAGCGATCCCATCGAGCTGCCCGCCACGATCAGCTACAACACCAGCAGCAACACTGGCGCGATCATCAATGAAGCCGGTGAAAACACGATCCTCGGCGGCATCAACCCCACCGGCGGCGGAGGTGATACGAAGATCCTCGTCACTGGCGGCACACTCACACTCGCAGGCAGCATCGCGCCCATCGCCACAGGGCGCAGCCTTCTGCTCGACGGCACCGCAAGCGGCATCATCACCGCACCGATCAGCAACGGCAGCGGTGCGAATGTGCTCTCTGGCGTCAATAAACAAGGCGCAGGCACTTGGACACTCAGCGGAGCCAACTCGCACTCCGGCACCACCACCATCAGTGCAGGCACACTCATCCTCAGCCACGCGAGCGCACTCGGCAGCGGCGGTTTGCAGTTTGGAAACACAGCGGGTGCCACCAGCATCACCGCAGGAGCCACGTTGGACCTCAACGGTCAGCAAGGCATCAACGAGGCCATCACCGTGCGCGGCACCGGCATCGGGAATAACGGCGCGTTGGTCAATAACAGCACCACGGAAGCTAGCATCACCAGCGGCATGGTTTCGTCGATCAATACGACTGCGGGCGGAGTCCACAGCACCCTGCCGGATGTCATCCTCAGCGGCAATGCGACCGCCGTAGCTACGCTCGGCCTCAGCGCCGCCAGTTTCACGGTCAATGGTGGCACCACGATCTATTCCACTGCACCCACTGTCACCATCACCGGTGGTGGCGGCAGCGGAGCCACCGCCACAGCGGTTTTAACCAGCGGCGTCGTTTCAGGCATCACCAACACCAATGCGGGTGTCGGCTACACCACCGCGCCGACGATGACCTTCAGCGGCGGCACCATCACGACCGCAGGTACGAACCCGACCGGCACCGGCAACGCCACTAGCTTCGTGGTCGCGGGCATCCAGGTCACCCATCCCGGCAGCGGCTACACCAGCGCCCCGAGCGTCACTTTCAGCAGCGGCACGGGCACCGCTGCGACCGCGAATCTCTCCGCCGTCATCCTCGGCGCGAGCAGCAGCATCGGTGGTTCAGGTGACATGGTGATCCATCCTGGTATCTCCGGTGCCTCCACCCTCACGAAAGTCGGCACCGGCACGCTCACGCTCAGCGGCGCGAACACTCACACCGGTCTCACCACCATCAGCGGAGGTCGCCTTGCGCTTACCGGAAGCCTCGCCGGTGCTTTGAGCACGAACAACGGCTTCACCTTTGCCCCGCAAGGCACGCCGACTGTCACCGGCACGCTCACCCACTTCTCTTCATCCGTTTTTAAGGTGCGACTGAACGGCTCCACCATCGGCACTGGCTACGATCAACTCAACGCCAGCGGCAGCGTCACCCTCGCAGGCACGCTCGACCTCGTCTGCGGCCCGAATTTGGCCCCTGGCAGTGTTTTCACCATCCTGAACAAAACCAGCACCGGAGCCATCTCCGGCACCTTCGCTGGAAAAGCTAACAACAGCACCTTCACCGACGACGGCTACATCTTCCAAATCACCTACACCGGCGGCACCAGCAACGACGTCGTCCTCACGCTCCTCACCACGCCCATGGAGCAATGGCGCTTCACCAACTACGGCAGCATCCTCAACACCGGCGCGGGCCTCGACACCGCCGACAATGACGGTGACGGCGTCGCTAACCTGATAGAATACGCGACCAAGATGAACCCAGCCGCCAACGACGTGACACCTCAATCCGCCACGAAGAATGGCAACGTCCTCGATTTCATCTACACCAAAAACAAAGCCGCCACCGATGTGACCTACACCGTCGAGTGGAGCGATGATTTCACGACTTGGAGCGCCGCTGGCGTCACCCAAGCCCTTATCCCAGGCTCCGACAACGGCACCACCCAGCAAATCAAAGCCACCATGCCCGCTGGAGCGAGTGGCAGACGTTTTGTGCATCTGAAGGTGACGAGGCAATAGCGTTGCCGCGTGTTGATGAGCACCCCGCAGATACTCTTCAGACTGCCATTCAGGCAGCCGATCTCGCCACGCTCGGTTCGCCCTCTTTGCCGCTAGCGATGAAGACACGGAGATCCGCGGGATCACGTGAGTTACCTCCTAGCCCTTGCTAGCAGCGCTGAACAAGCAGAGCAGCAAGAACCGGAAGATGTGAGAAAGAATAAACGGGAGTGAACTGGACTTGAACTCGAAAACGAGTGCGCCCTGCCGAGCAGCCCATGAAAAAGCGGAGCCGGGGTGACCCGTACTCCGCTGAATGAGATGCCTCTGAGGGGCCGATTACTCGGCGACCTTCATGCTCTTGATGAGGATCGGCTCGGAGGGCACATCGCCATGAGGGCCGGAGCGGCCGGTGGGCACGCTGACGATGGCATCGACGATGTCGAGGCCCTTGGTGACCTTGCCAAAGACGGCGTAGCCGTAGCCATCGAAGCTCGGGTAGTCGAGGTTGGCGTTGTCCTTCACGTTGATGAAGAACTGGCTGGTGGCGCTGTTCGGATTGCTGGTGCGGGCCATGGCGATGGTGCCACGGTCGTTCTTGAGGCCGTTCTTGGACTCGATGGAGATCGGGGCGTCCACGGACTTCTGGTTCATGTCAGGGGTGAAGCCGCCGCCCTGGATCATGAAGCCGGGGATGCAGCGGTGGAAGATGGTGCCGTCATAGTGGGCTTTCTTGGCATACTTGACGAAGTTCTCGACGGTGATCGGGGCCTTCACAGGGTCGAGTTCGAGTTCGATGGTGCCTTTGCTGGTCTCCATCACAATTTTCACGGGTTTGGCTTCACTCACGGGTTTGGTCTCCTGGGCTTGGTTGATGCCGGTCAGGCCAGCAAACGAGAGGACGCAAGCGGCAAGAGTCGGAAGTTGTTTTTTCATGTCGGGTTGGATTGGGTGGCTGATGTGAGTCTGGAAGACTCGGATTGCAATACGCTTTTGGGGCGAAAAAAATCATGAAAACAGCGTCACTCGACGATGTAAACGATGCGACCGCAGCTTTCGCACTGGGCGAGCACTTCTCCAGCGCGGGCCGCCTGCAAGGTGCCGGAGACGACTTTCATGTGGCAGCCACCGCAGACGCCATTGATGAGTGGGACGACTCCAGAGTCGCCCTTTTTGGTAAAGATGCGCTGGTAGAGGGACACGGTGGCGGGATCCAGCGGGGCGACGATCTCGGCGCGCTCGGCTTCGACTTCGGCGAGGCGGTTCTTCACGCCTTCGGCACGCTCGACGAGCTGCTTGAGTTCTTCATTCACGCGGCCCTGGGTGAGGCCGAGCTTGCCCTGCGCTTCTTTGAGCACGGCTTTGGCGGCTTCGAGCTCCTCCATGAAGCCGATCTCCTTGTCCTCAAGGTTATGGACGTCGGTCTCGTAGCGTTTGATCTCGACGCCGAGGGCCTGGAACTCGTCGTTCTTGCGCGTCTCGAACTGCTGGTCGTTGAGGCGTTTGATGGTGTTTTGCCGCGTCTGGATGTCCAGCTCCACGCCTTTGATCTTCACCTCGACTTCTTTTGCCTTCAGCGAGGCGGCCTCGACGGCGGCGGTGTCACCCGCGAGCTGGGCTTTGGCGGCGGCCTCATGCTTGGGCACGTCCTTGAGGTCTTTTTTCAGGGCGCTGATGCGCTGGTCACGTTCTTGGAGCTGGAGGAGTTTCGGGATCTCGGGGTGCATGTGTGTGCATGATGGCGCAGGGCTGGGTGAAAAGGCAATTTCTCTTTCTGGATTGCTGCGCGGGTGAAGGACGCCCTACCGCACCCAACTCCAGGCCAGCGCCGCTACGCAGGCGAGGATCAATGCGATGCTGGTCCAACCAGCGATGCGTGCCCATGGGCCCTGCCGGGCAGCGCCCATGATCGCGGAATTGCTGGCGAGCAGTTGCAATGCGATGACGTGAAGAGGCAGGATCACGGCGTTCACGACCTGGCTGGTGTAGATCAGGGGGATGAGCGGCAGATCAGGCAGTGAGACCACGCTGACGCAGGCGATGGTCAGGCCGATGAAGGCGGCGTAGAACCACTGGAAGTGATGGGAGTCGAGGTCGAGCGAGGCCGGCTCACCGACGCCTTCGGCAATGGAGTAAGCGGTGGCAATCGGCACGATGGCTGCCGCGAGCAGCGAGGCCCCCAGGAGTCCGGCCCCGAAGATCACGGTCGCAAACCGGCCCGCCAGAGGCTGCAACGCCTTGGCGGCATCCCCAGCATCGGCGATGTGGACGCCTGCTTTGTTCAGCGTGGCGGCACAGGCCACAGCGATGGCCAGGCCGATCACTCCCGTCAGCACGGAACCGATGACCACATCCACCCGCGCCCAGCGCAGGGTTTCGAGGGAGATTTTTTTATCCACCGCATAGGACTGGATGAACGCCAACCCCCACGGAGCGAGCGTGGTGCCGAGTGCCGCAGCGATGGCGACCCAACCTGCGGCGCTCGTCGGCAGATGCGGGATCAGGGAGTGATGCCAGACGGCGCTCCAGTCCGGTGCGGCCAGGAAGCCATCCACAATGTAAAGTGCCAGCGTGGCCGAGATGACCAGGAGCACACGCTCCACGCGGTGAAATGAACCCAGCACGACCACCAGCGAAATGAGCAGACCCGCCACGGGGGCGCTGACCCAGGAGGGGATGCCCACGAGACCGCCCGCCGCCGAGATGCCGGCATACTCGGCGCAGATGGTTCCGAAGTTGGCGAACAGCAGGGCACCGACGGCAAAGTAGCCCGCGCCCTTGCCCCACTTCTCGCGGATCAGGCCGACGAAGCCTTTCCCCGTAGCAGCGCCCAGACGCACGGCCATCAAATGAAACTGCACGAGTAGCACCGTCGAAGCCGGAATGATCCACAGCAGCCGATAACCAAAGTCCGCACCGAGGACCGAATAGGTCGTGATGCCCGCCGGGTCATCGTCGGAGAGACCCGCGAGCAGCCCTGGCCCGAGCACGGCCAGAAACGCCACCCAGGCATTGCGGCCCGATTTCAGCATTTGGGCAAAACGCAGCCCTATGCCGCGCTGATGGTGCGCCACGGCATGAGGCGGAGCGCCTTTTTTCAGTCGCCGCTTTGAGGCGGCTCTGTGCGCAGCTCTATGCATGAGGATGGGCCCTCAAGAAGCTGGAGGTAATTGATGCTTGGGGCCGCTTCATCGTGAGAGTATTCGGCTTCAGAGATACCGCCGTTACCTCCGCGACTTGCCCTTGGCCTTGCCGCTGGTGCTCATCTTGGATTTCGGATCTTTGCCACGCACGCTCATGCGGAAGGGCACACCGGGGGCGGGCCATTCCGTGCGGATGACGGTTTCGAGGAAGCGCATGTAGCCTTCCGTCATCTTCGCGGCGCGATTGGCAAAGAGGATGAAGTGCGGCACGGGCACCTGATCTCCCTCATGCGTATCGGCAAGCTGGGTGACGTAGAGCAGTTTGAAAGTGTGCGGGCTGCGACCAAGCGGGCCGGGCGTGTCTTCGATGGCCTTGTGCATGAGGCGGTTCAGCACGCCGGTGCCGATGCGCGTCTGCGCGCCTTTGCGCACGGCTTCGATCTGCACGAAGAGCTTGCCGATGTTGTCTTTGTCCTTCGCCGAGGTGGCGACGAGCGGGGCGTAATGGAGGAAGAAGAACTCGTGGCTCATGGTGTCCTT
>JBILPY010000001.1:0-55029 GCA_044373575.1 Prosthecobacter sp.
TTCCAGATGCCGAGCATCGTCTGGTTCATCGCAGGGCCATTCATACCCGTGGCATCAATCGTCAGAAGGCCGCCCTCCTCCGCGAGTTTGTAGCTGCCTTCCCCGAGACTGCGACCATCGCCATCGGTGGCGCTGATCTTATCCATCGTGATCGTTAGCTCGCGGATGGTGGCGCGGCGTGCGCCTGTTTCTTCATCGCTCACGACGGCACCTTCCCAGGTTCCGAGCAGTTCCTTTCGCCAAGCGGCATCATCCGCCTGAGCGAGACTGAGAGCAGAAAAGAGCGCTGCGCACAGAAGTCGCAGCCCGGCAGGGAGAAGGTTTGTTTTCATCACGCCGCGAGACTCGCTCCCGGAGCATGAAACGAAGATGAAAGGCAGATGAAAAGGCTTTCATCTTCGCGGTCGTGCGAAGCAAAGCTGTCCTCTAGCTCATCAACGGGAGCCGCACGGTGAAGGTCGTGCCGTGTCCCACGACGCTCGCAACAGCCACCGAGCCGCCATGCGCCTTCACCAGCGCCTCGACAATCGCCAAGCCGAGACCCGCGCCGCCGTGTTCACGAGCACGCGCTTTGTCCACGCGGTAGAAGCGCTCAAACAAATGCGGCAGATGCTCGGCACCGATACCGGGACCTGTGTCAGTGACGCACAGCACCGCTTCCGAACTTTCTGCCTGAACTCGAAGCATCACGCTCTCACCCGAAGGCGTGTAGCGGATGGCGTTTTCGGTCAGATTCAGGCACACACGCTCCAATGCGACCGCATCGCCATTCACCCAGACCGGCTCGGCGGCATCGACACTCAAGGTGATGCGCTTTGCCGCTGCCTGTGCCGCCAAGGCATCGCGCACACGGCCGCACATCGCGGAAACATCCACCGCCTCACGAGTGGCGATGGATTCACCCGCGTCCGACCTCGCCAGCGACAACAGATTCTCCGTGAGCTTCGTCAACCGTTCGATCTCCTCGCGGCTGCTCTCCAGCACCTCGCGATATTCCTCCGCAGGCCGCTCGCGACGTAGCGCGACCTCGATCTCGCCACGCAGCACGGTCAGCGGGGTACGCAGCTCGTGCGAGGCATCCGCGAGGAAGCGCTGCTGCGTGCCGTGAGCGAATTCGAGCTTGTCGAGCAGCTCATTAAAAGCCCGTGCCAGCCTCGCCACTTCATCTTCATCCGACGGCACAAACAACCTCTCCCGCAACGTTTCGCCAGAGCCGATGCGATGAGCCGACTCCGCCGCCGCATCCACGGAGCTCAGCCAGGCTTTCGCCAGCACATTGGCCAGCAGCCACGCTACAAAGGTCGCCGCTATCACTGCGCCGACGAGTCGCGTCAGGATCGAATGAAGACGCGCATCGCGAGCCGACTCCGGCAAGGCCACCTGCGCGAAGCCGATCACAGCACTCTGACTGTCGCGATACGTCGTCACCGGCACCGAGGCGAGGCGCATTGTCTCGCCATTCTTCAAAGTCACGGTCTCGGTGAAGGAGGACATGTTCGTCACAGCCGCATCGCGTGCGGAATCCGAGAGCGACAAGGCTTCCTTCAGATTCGCCGACTGGGTGAGCACCACGCCATTTGGATCAACGACCTGCACCCGCAGGCCAATCTTGTCCGTCTCCAAAAAAGCCTCCATCCATGGCGCGAGGCGCATCGCCATCGGCGTAACCGATTTGGAGAGCACATAGGCTCGGTCACGCAGCAGGCGATCCGTGTCATCGCGAAGCGCCTCGGCGCTAGATTGAAAAACCCACGCCGCCACGAGGGCCGTCACTACCGCCGTCAGCAGGGTGAAGCTAAAGACGAGTCTGGCGCGGAAGGATTTCATGCGGCGGAATTTTTCAAGACATACCCCACACCGCGCACGGTGTGAATCAGCGGCGAGGCAAAGCCGCGATCCACCTTTTCACGCAGATGATAGAGCGTCACGTCGATCACATTCGTCATCGAGTCAAAATGCTGATCCCACACCTGCTCCGAGAGCCGCGTGCGTGAAATCACCTCGCCCTGATGCCGCATCAGGTGCTCCAGCACGGCAAACTCGCGAGCGCTGAGTGCCACCGGCTGGCCTGCTCGCATTACCTTGCGGGCCTTCACATCCAAAACGAGATCGGCAAAGCTCAGCGTCGTCGCCTCCGCACCGCCGGAACGACGCAGCAGCACTCGCACGCGGGCCAGCAGCTCCTCAAACGCGAAGGGTTTCACGAGATAATCATCCGCACCGCCATTCAGGCCACGCACGCGATCCTTCACCGCATCCCGCGCCGTGAGCATCAGCACCTTGCAGGGCCGTTTGGCCGCCCGCAGCGCCTCCAGCACCTCAAAGCCGTCTTTTTTCGGCAGCATCACATCGAGGATGACGAGGTCATAATCGTGCACCAGCGCCAGATCGAGCCCCTCTTCGCCATCAAAGGCCGCATCCACCGCAAAATGCTCTTCCCGCAGCCCGCGCTCGATGAAGCGGGCCACCTTGGGTTCATCCTCGACGATCAGCAGGCGCATGGCGGGACTCTATGAAGCGACCACACCTCTGGCAAGGCGGCTGTTTCAATGCGCTCAAATCTCGCTCGCCTTCGGCACGACGAACGGCGCGCGATACTCGCGGGTGAGCAGCGCATTCGCGGCGGCGTTATCGAGGAAGCTTTCTTTGTCGCCATCGACGCGGAGATGCTGTCCGAGGGTGAGTTGGGTCTTATCGAGATCGACGCCGGCTTCGGTGAGGTAGTGCTTCGTGCGCTCCAGCGTGTCCTGCACGTCTTCGTGTGCCTTAATGTCGCCGAGAGCCTTCGAGATAGCGTTCACGGAGGCTGTTTGGCCGAGGCGATACGAGATGTTCGCGATGTGGCAGAGCGCGGTGCTTTGGTGGCCTTCCTCGATGTCGGCGGTGAGGTCGGTGTGCTTGCGGCTGCGCACGGCCTTGAGGAAGTTGGCGAAGTGATTCTCGGATTTGCCTTCAAAGGCGCGGATGAGATTGCCTTTCGGATCAAAGAGACTCGTGTCGGCGATGATGCCCTCGCTACCGTAGAAGAACCACATGGATTTGATGGTGGGATGATACGGCGTGGTTTTGAGGCCGCGGGTTTCGGAGACGATGGTCTTGTCGCCGAAGTCGAAGATACCGACCTGCGAGTTCGGAGTCTCGGCGACGTCCGTGTAGCCGAGTCGGCCGCCGTAGCTCATCACAGTGCGTCCCAGGCCGGTCACGCCGAGGCCCCAGCGGCAGATGTCGAGCGAGTGGACGTTGTTGTTGCCGATCTCGCCGTTGCCGGTGTCCCAGAACCAATGCCAGTCGTAGTGGAACTTCGGTCGCATGAGCTTCGTCATCGGCGCGGGGCCGGCCCACAGGTCGTAATCGCACCTCGGCGGCATCACGCACTCCGCCGGGCCGCCGATGCTGCCGCGTCCGCTGTAGATGATGCTCTTCGCGAGCTTCACCTCGCCCAGCTTGCCCTCGCGCATGAACTTCACCGCCTCCGCCAAAGCGCCGCGCGAGCGATTTTGCGTGCCCGTCTGCGCGATGCGCCCGAGCTTCCGCGCTACCTGCACGATGCGGCGGCCTTCCTCGACATTCTGGCTCACCGGCTTCTCGACATACACATCCTTGCCCGCCTGCATGGCCCAGATCGCCACCAGTGCATGCCAGTGATTCGGCGTGGCGATGAAAACGACATCCACGGATTTGTCTTCGAGCACCTTCCGCAAGTCCTGCACCTTCTTCGGCATCGGCCGTTTCAATTCGACGAGCAACGCGCCCACCTCATCCGCGCGATCGAGGTCCGGATCGCAAACATACGCCACATCGCAGTCCGCGAGCCGCGCCAGCTCCCGCGCATGCGCCTTCCCCCGAATCCCGCAGCCAATGATCGCAGCCGTGATCTTCTCATTCGCCGAAACCGCCGTCGTCTCGACCCCCAGCAGTGTTTTCGGCAGAGCGACCGCCGCAGCAGCCATGAGGGAGTCTTCAAAAAAGCGTCGGCGTGTGGGTGTGAGCATGGTGAGGAGAATACGAAGTCAGTTTGCGAGTTCTCCCGCCAAGGCCAATCTCGTTTTATAGAGAAGGATGCCAATCCGACTCCTCATGTCAGTCTGGCGACATGAACGACACCACTCCTATTGCCGAAACCATACGCCTCCGTGCATTGCAGGCGATGACGTCGGCTAGGCGACTGCGCCTAGCGCTCGTCTGAAGCCGTTCCGTGCGTGAGCTGACTCAGAACTCTTTACATCCGCAACTGACACCGCAGGAACTTCATCGCCTCCTCGCTGAACGATTGCTGGGGCAGGATCTGGCCCAGAAGGCCTACGGTCCACTCATCACCCATGGATGACACCCTGCGAGCTGCTTTGGCTGCTGCTGCCGAGCTGGAAAAGCTGGGCGTGCGCTGGTTTCTCGGCGGATCGCTGGCGAGTTCGATTCACGGCATTCCATGAGCGACTTTTGATGCTGACATCATGGCAGACCTTCGACCTCAGCATGTGCGCCCCTTTCTGCGCGCGCTCGGAGAGGCATGGTATGCGGATGAGGGTGCGATGCAGGACGCCATTCGAGATCGCTCCTCCTTCAATCTCATTCACCTCGATACCGCGATGAAGGTGGATGTCTTTGTCCCCAAGTTGCGGCGTTTCGATGGCGGCGAGTTCGCGAGGTCTCAGAGCATCAAACTGGAAGGTTCGGACTTTGAAGCCCGCATCTGCTGCGCCGAGGACATCGTAGTCGCCAAGCTGGAGTGGTATCGACTTGGCGGAGAAGACTCCGAGCGTCAATGGGGCGACATTGTGGGTGTGCTGAGGCTCAATGCGGGCAAGCTCGACCTGAAGCTGCTCAACAGCAGTGCTGCCGAACTTGGCGTGGCTGATTTGCTGGAGAAGGCATTGGCTGATTGATCAATGGCTTCGCGAGCTAAAGCTCACGACTACTTTGTCAGCTTCGCCGCTTCCGCCTTGGCTTTGGCGAGCACATCGGCCAACGTGACCGGCTTGCCGCCCTGGCGGAGACTTTCATCGGCGGCTTCCATAAAGGTGAAGATCTCGATCGTCTCGGCCTCGCTCACGGGCGGTGTTCCCGTGCGGAAGAAGGTGCCGATCTGGCGGCAGAGGGCCTCGTAGCTGATGGTTTTGGCACCTTGCCGCACACCTTCGCTGCCGAAGACGAGCGCGCCGAACTCTGACTTGCCCTTCACGATGCCGCGATAGGTGCCGACGCGGCCGTCCTTCCACACGCCAGTGACTTGATCGGTGACGGGGCCTTTGGTGCGCGAAACGGTCTCGCAGCCGGCGCCCATGAGCGCGAAGAGCGACTCGATGCCGTGGATGGCGTAGAAGAAAAGGTCCGGCGTGCCGTCCTGATACGAGCACGGGCCCCACGTCGTCACGCTGAGGATGTCGCCAATCTCGGGGTTCGTTTTCATGGCGATCAAATCGGCCCCGAAGCGTGAGGACGAGCTGGACCAGACCTTCACGTTGCTCTTCTTCGCGAGTTCAAAGATCGCGATGGCTTCGGCGAGAGTGCCTGCGACGGGTTTGTCGATGAAGACGGGCTTGCCCGCTTTGAAGATCTCCCGCGCTTCTTGCAGATGGATGCGGCCATCCACGCTTTCCAGCAGCACCACATCGACCTTCGCAAGTAGTTCAGGAATGGTCGGCACGATCTCCACGCCCATCTCGCGAAGCTGCTGCGTGAACTTCTCTTTGCGATCCTTACTGGCCGGCATGTCCGTGCCGCCGGTGTAGCCCGTGGTCACTTTGATGCCTGCGAGTTCACCCTCCGTTTCGCCCTTGTTGAAGAGCTTGGTGAAAGCCGGCACATGTGAGGTATCGAGGCCGATGATGCCAGCACGGAGCGGTTTGAAGTCGTTTTGAGCGAAAGCAGAGCTGACGACGAGGAGGGAGAGGAGGATGTGTTTCATGGTCATTTCTTCAAAAGGTCCGAAAGGGTCTGTTTGATCACTTTTTCGGAGTTGGGAGCCGCGTAGGCCTGCGAGGGCTCGTAGCCGCCTTCTTTAAAGGAATGCTCCAGCGGGATGTAGCCGGTGACGCCGTCGCCATAGCTGGCGGTGCAGACGAAGCCGCTGGGGCGCTGCTGCTGGGCGAAGAGCTGATACTCGACGAAGCTCTCGCCGGGCAGATGCACAAGGCACACGTCATCGCCGAGGTGCAGGCTGGTGAAGGGGATCGGCTCGCGGTGGCGGATGAAGCCGAGGCGGAGTGCTGAAACGATGCGCTGCGTGGCGGAGGTGGCGGTGTTTTGCAGCACCTTCAGCATCCGCTCTTCTGGGAACTCGGGATCGGGCTGCAAAACGACGGGCACATGTTTCCAGGCGAGCTTCGTGAGCGGCACACGCTTCGCATTTTTCTCGGACTCGACCATGGCTGCATGGATGCGGCCTGCGAGCAGCGGACGCATCGCGGGACTGCCGTCGTTGTATTTGCCCGCGCCGATGTTGCCGCCGCAGCCGGTGAAGTAGAGGTGCGGCACGCCGTCCTCCTGCGTGCGCTTTTCACGGGCGATACCAGCGAAGTCATGACTCACGATGCCATCGTTATAGTAGCTCATTGGGTGCGTGGCATAGTAGTGCAGCGCGGCGAGTTTCTTGTCGCCATTCCAAAAGCTCACGGTCTTCAAAAACGGGTCGATGAGTCCCTCGGGAAGCGCACGCAGCGCTTCGTCCTTCGAGGCACTGCCACGCATTTTGCCGACTTTGCCATCGATGATCTGCACGCGGCGATTTCCGGCCACTTCGAGCACTTTGGCCTCGCCGGTCGAAACATGTGTCACCGGCTGTGGCGCCCTCAATGCCGTTTTGATGGCCTCGGCGATGCCTTGCAGAGCTTTTTCGGTCGCCGCCGCATCGAGGATGCCGATCTCCGGCAGCAGCTTCTGCGCAGCATTGTCAGCCAGCGGCGCATTGTGTTGATGCAACGAGTGCAAAGCGACGCGCTCTGCCGAAGTGCCTGCTGCCTTTGCCAAAACCTCACGCCAATAGATATGATCCGCCCCGCGAATCTCGCAGAAGTCCACCGCGCAGAGCACGACGGGCTTTTCATCGCTCAGCAACACCACACCGAGCGCCAGCAGCGGCTCGCTGACGCCAACGGCAGGTTTCACCAAGCCGCCGCACAATGGCGCGCCGATAGGAGGCGTGACATCAGCACGAAACGTGGCGATTTGAACGGCAAAGGCCTGCGCAGAGAGCAGGGAGAGGCAGAGGAGTGTTTTCATGGTTGGTGGGAGAGGAGTTTCCGCATCGCGTCCATCAGCACCTTCTCCACCTGCGGCGCGACGCGGGAGACGATGCCGGTTTCGTAGCCGCCCTGCGTGTAGGCGATCTCGGTGCCGATATAGCCGGTGCCGTAGTCGCCATACGCGGCCATGGCGATGAAATCGTCCGGGCGCATATTCTGCGCGGCGAGTTGGTATTCCACGAAGAGTTCGCCCGGCATGTGCAGCACGCGCGCGGTGCCGAGGCGCAGGCAGGTGATTGGGATTTGATGTCCGGCGTGCGTTCGACGCAGGAAGGTGAGATCACGAGCTGCGCGAATGCGGTCAGGCTGTTTCAGTTTCGTGTCGGTGAGCTTCGCGAGGAGTTGTGCCTCGATCAAAGTGTCGCGCACCGGCATGGCGACGGGCTGCACCTGCCAGCCGATGTCTTTCACGCTGATGGGATGCTTCTTCTGCGAATCCCAGGCGAGCTTCATGCCGTCGGCGAGGCGTTGGGCGAGTACGGGTCGGTTATCCTTGGCTCCGTCATTGTATTTGCCAGCCGCGACATTGCCGCCCGCGCCATCGAAATGCACGCACGCGACGCCGGGCATAGCTTCCGCGCGAAGTTCGCGCGCCATGCCGACGAAGTCCCAATTCACAGAACCTTGGCCGTAGTAGCTTTGTGGGTGCGTGGCATAGTAGGTCATCGCTGCAACGGGTTTGTCTTCATTCCAGAATGCGATCAGACGAACCAAAGGATCAATCGTGCCTTCCGGTGCCTCGCGCGCGGCGGGATTCTTGCTACCAGAGCTTTGGCGCTGAAGGATGACCTTGCCAAGCGCGCCGAGGATGCGGCGGTTCGAAGCCACGCGCTCCACCTTGGCGCTGCCGAGACCGATGTGCGTCACGGGCTGCGCATGAGAAAGCGAATCCTTCGCTGCCGATGTGAGCCGCTGCATCACCTCGCGGTCAAACGCGGCATTGGAATACAGGCCGGGCAGACCGTGCAAGGTCAAAAGGCGCTCGGTGGCAAAATCACTGCCCGGCGCATCGTGCTGATGCAGCGTGTGGACGGTCACGCGATCACGCGAGGTGCCGACGGCTTTTGCGAGCGCCTCACGAAACGCATCATGGCTTTCATTGGCGATGCCCACCCAATCAAACGCACACAGAACGATAGGCTCGCCCGCACCCAGCAGCACCACACCTCGAGCGGTGAGTGGCGTGACGATCTCCTTCACCGGCTTCACCGCGCCGTTGCACAAGGGCGAGCCGATGGGCGGCGTAGCATCCACGTTGAAGGTGGCGAGGCGCAGGGGTTCATCTGCCGCATAGACGACACAGGAGAGTAGCAGAGAGAGAAAGAGTAGCGGCTTCATGACATCGACGAGAACAAACGCGGCGACGCGACGTTTTTGCTCCGCGATGATCCGCCTCCTTCCACTCCTCTGCCTCGCCGTGTCACTGACTTCTCTTGCTCAAACCGTTCCTGCTTTGAAACCAAAAGTGACCTGGCCTTCACAAGTTGTGAAGGTCGAAATCCCTGCCAGTGATGGGGTGATGCAAAAGGCGATGTGGTTCGCTCCGGCCTCGACGGAGAAGAAGCCGCTGCTCGTGGGACTGCACACCTGGAGCAGCAACTACGCCTCCGCTGGTGGCGATGCAGTGTATGCGGAATGGGCCATCGCGCAGGGCTGGGCCTTTGTGCATCCAGATTTTCGTGGGCCAAACTGGACGCCGCAGGCACTGGGCAGTGATCGCGCGGTGCAGGATGTGGTGGAGGCTGTCGAGTGGGCGAAGAAGCAGACTGCCGTCGATGAATCGCGCATCTACCTCATCGGCGTGAGCGGCGGCGGGCACATGGCGATGCTCATGGCGGGCCGACATCCAGAGATCTGGGCCGGAGTGAGTGCCTGGTGCGGCATCGGCGATGTGGCTCGGTGGCATACTGAGCACACAAAGGATGGCAATAGCGATCGTTATGCCGAAAACATCGTCGCCGCGCTCGCCAAAGCTCCGACGAAGGATGATGCCGAGGCATGGAAGCGCTCACCGGAGAGTTGTCTCGCAAATACAGCCTCGGTGCCGCTGGACATCGCGCATGGCATTCATGATGGCCGCACGGGCAGCGTGCCTTTTGAGCACTCACTGCGTGCCTTCAATGTGGCGGTGAAAGCCGAAGCTCGGCTCGATACAGCAGCCATCACGAGCTACTACGCGACTCAAACACTGCCGTCGGAATGGTCACCTGCTACGCCAGATGCGAGCTATGGCCTCAAGATACCGCTTTTCCGTGCCACAAGCGGCAACACCCGCGTCACCATTTTCGAAGGCGATCACGAGATCGTGCATCAAGCCGCGCTGAACTGGCTGGCGAAGCAGCTCAAAGGCCAACCCGTCGTGTGGGAGGTGAAGGACTTCATCCCCATCGATGCGGGGCACAGTGCGAGCGGGAAGTGATTGAAAAATCTCACCCTCATCGCCCTGGCAGTGTAGCAGTGCTCTCCATTCGCGTCTTGTATCTGCGCCATCGTTAATCCCCGCGCAGGCCATTTCTTTTCCCTTTCGGGCGGCCCTGTATAAACTCGCCACGCTCCAAAGCAGCAAAGGCCTGTTCACCCAAACCCGCTCGCACATGGTCTTTGAGTGCGGTTGCGAGCTTCGCTGTAGTGTCTGGCCGCTTCTTCGCCTCATCCCGTGTTTCGCCGAGGTCGTTCTTCCAAATCGAAGAGCAGCCCTTCCTTCGTGTCCCAGAAGTAGAGCAGCTTGTAATCACCCTTACGCATGGCGGATTGCGGATGCGCGACTTCGACGGTCTGATGCCAGACAAAGCGGTCAATGGGCCGCTTCACTGGTTCTTTGCCAGCACTGAGCAGGAGCGGCTTCCAACTGCCACCTTCGACTCCTTTCGGCAGTGCGAAGCCGTTACCGGTGCGCTCCAGTTTCGTGATGACTTATCCGGCGCATTGAGCGTCGTCGTCGTGCGACCCATTTGGATCGCCGCACGCGAGCACTCGCATTTGCGATGCGCCGGATAAGCCTGTGAAAACGTCATTCCCTGTGCTGCGAACTTTTCCAAATTTGGCGTCTTGAACACACGGCTGCCGCTCAGCGGTTTATCCGCCTTCATCCGCACGGAAGTGCCGCTCCACGACTGGTCATCAGCGAGAATGAAGAGAATGTTCGGAGCCTTCGCCAAGGCACTCGTCGCGGCTTCGAGAAGCGACTGGATTGTGAGAAGATGTTTCATGATGTGCGCGGTTCATTACTTCGCCTTGATGGTGTAGCTGTGCTCCACCGCGCCGTTTTTGAGGTCGGACCGCGTCATGCCTGGCACAATGCTACGAACGTAATCGACCCTAGCTTCGCTTCCGTTCACGGTGACACGCACATGGCCGCTGCTGCCGAGGATAACGCCAGCGTAGCGGTATTCCTCCGCGCTGCGGGTGCCCCCACTCGGATGACCTGGCTGCGGTACTTCTTGATAAATGATGCCATCCAGCTCTTCTTTGACGAAGAGATGATCGTGGCCGTGGAAGACGGCGCTAACGCCGGTTTTGACGAGGAGCTGATGAATCGGCATCTCCCAGCCGGGCCGGTTTTGCTTGAAGCCTTCGCTGCCGTCGGCGTTTTGGCCGCCCCACTCCATGTAGTCGGCTGGTTTGGCTCCGCCGCGCACATCACGGCCCAAACCACCAACCAGATGGTGGATGAAGACGAAACGCATCACCGCTTTGCTGTTGGTGAGCGTCTTCGTGAGCCAGCGATATTGCGTTTCACCGAGCGTCATGTCCCAGCCGGAGGCTCCGCGCTTCGTGGTGGCCCAAAATGGATCGAGGCCGATGAAGAGCGCGTTTCCCCATTCGAAGGCGAAGTAGCTGTGCTTGTCGTTGCCGTCGGTCGGGTTCGGAAAGTAGGTGTGGCGTTGCTTCAGCGACCAATCCGACATCTCCGGGTCGCTGCCGCGCTCACCGTCGTGATTGCCCAAGACCATGAAAATGGGCACGCTGTGCGCGATCCGGCCCATGTAGTAGCGCTGCGCTTTGTATTGCGACTCTGAGCGCGTGTAGAAGCGGCCAAACTTGTCCACCATCGTCGTGTCGCCAAGGTCGATCATGAAGTCCGGCTTGTCGGCGAGCATGTTGGCCAGCGTTTGCTGGTAAACGCGCACGTCGGTGCTGTTGTCGAGGTGCGAGTCCGCCTGCATGACGAAGGAGAACTTCGATCCGGCCTTCTGCTGCGTGTGAAAGCTCCGCATCGCATCCTGCACCGCCTCGCCACCGGCACGGCGATAGGTGAGGCGGTAGTTGTAGCTCGTGTCAGGCTTCAAACCTCCGAGCACGATGTTTTGAGGCTCGCCAGCCTTCAGTTTCACCTCAGCAGTCTTTAATCCGTCGCCATACTCGATGAAGGCCTCCATTTCATCCCACGCGAGCACGCTGACGGTTACTGACTCCGCGCCCGGTCGGCAAAGCCAGACGTTGAAAAGATACGGCGGCACCACGGCAGGCTCGACTTGGCCACCTTGGCCTGCGCCGCCTTTCGGCTTTTCATCGGGAGCCGCAGCGATGAAAAGCAAGGGTAGCAGGGCAAACAACAGTGCGTTGTGCGTTTTCATGGGATCAGCATACGCAGAGCTGTCAGCGGGCCATCAAGGGCAGCTCGGGAAATTGTCAGCAATTGGTAAGCGAGCCGTCGCTTCCATGCGCTGACATGCTTTCAACAATCACGGCCATCATTTCACGGCATCAAACTGCGAGATTAGCGGATGGATGCGCGTGTTCAGTTCTCGCATGGCCTCCAAGAGGGGCGAGTAAGGCTCGTAGTGATTGTTGAGGATGCCTTTGTTGCTATCGCGATTCGATGCGTCAGTGTTCGTGTTGGCGGGATCGTTGTCCATGTATTTGAACCAGTGCCAGCCGACGCAGGTTTTGGATTCCAGCAGTGAGAGCGTGAAGTTTTGATAAAACGCTCCGCGATCCGCCTGAGTGCGCACCACCCAGCCTGCGCCGCTGGTGTTTGCCATACCACTGTCCATGCCCTTGACGTAAAACTCGGTGATGAGGCAGGGCTTGCCCGACCACTCGTGCCACTGGCGGAGGTGCTCCTTCTGCGGGCTCCAGTGATCGTAGTAGTTCATCGAGATAACATCACACCAGCGGCCTGCGGCCTTCCACACGCCGCTGACTGACTTCGCCGGTCCGTGAAAGCGCGAGCCGAGGCACAAATGACGCGGCAGCACCTCGCGGATGGCTTGTGTGGTAAGGCGGAAGTAGGTGTCAAAAACGTGCTGGACGAACTCGCGGCGTAGATCGTCCGTCACCACTCCTTTCCCGGTCATGAACGTCTGCGCTGCGGCCTGGGTGGCGCCGCCACGCTTCAGCATGCGGTCGAGCATGTCCTTCTTGATAGGCAGCTCGTTGTCAGAGAAGACGCCGACAAGCCAAGGATCACCCTTCATCGCCGAAAGCCTCTTCTTGCACTCGTCCGAGCAAAATGCAGCAAAGCCGGGCTCGAAGACCGGGATGACCTCATCTGCAAAGCCAGTGTGACCGGCTTCCGAGTGCGTGACGCCGACCTTTCTCCCAAAGCCGCTCATCAGCCCCAGCGTGACCGTGTAGGGCATGGGCTTCTTCGCAGAGCGCAGGACCTCCTCATCGGAAAAACCGCCACAGCCGCTGAAGCCATGCTCACGCAGCAAATCGAGCGCCTTCGTAGCCCAGACCTCGTTCGAGCCAAAAAGCCGCTCAAACGGCTCTTTGGCGGAGAACTTGGTTTCAGGCTTCAATGAGCAAACGCCCGCGAAGATGAAGCGTCCACCGTCGGGATCGATCATCCACCAACGGTTGCCGATTTTTTCGACGCGGAAGAAGCCTGTGGCCTCCTTTTTTTCGGCCGATAATCCGCCGAACCGCGTGAAAGCCTCCTTTGGCAAAGGCTGCACTTCGAATGCAGCCAGCGTGCGCGTCTCCCGTCCCTTCCACTCGGACGAGACAACGGCCTTCGCATCCACGAAGCGTGTTTCAGCGGTTTGTGCAGCCAAGATGGGGAGTAGCAGAATGATTTTCCAAGTCATGCCAAGCCCCTATCACGGCTCACTCGTTCTGCATCGGCTTCTTACCACCTTTGCCTTTTCCACCGCCGCCTTTGCCGCCGCCCTTCCTCGCAGGCTCTTTGTTCGGGTCGTAGTTCGGATTGGGTTTCGGCATTTCGGCTCCGACTTCCTTCAAATAGTCCGCGAGCTGCTTGGAGAGCGTTGCGGCGAGTTCGGGCTTGGCGGCGGCGAGGTTCTTGGTCTCGCCGACGTCGGCGGCGAGGTCGAAGAGATGGTTTTCACCCGTTTCGTAGAAGTGGAGGAGCTTCATGTGGCCGCTGAGGATCGCCGAGTGCGGTGAGTCGCCTTGATAATGCGGGAAATGGAACACGAGCGGCTCTCGGGGTCGTTTCACGGGTTCGGATGAACCGCTGAGCAGATGGGTGATGTCGCCACCATCGAGCTCCTTGGGCAGCGCTGCCTTCACGCCGGCCCAGCGGCAAAAGGTCGGGAAGAAGTCGTAGCCGACGACCCGCTGGTGGCACCACGAGTTCGGCGCGATGCCGGGTCCGCGAATGATCAAGGGCACGCGGATGCCGCCTTCCCACACATCGCCCTTGCCGCCCATCAACGTGCGGCGATTCGAGCCGCCGTTGTCCGACATGTAGATGACGATGGTATTCTTTGAGAGGCCCATGGCATCCTGCTTTGCCAGCAACTCGCCCACACCGCGGTCGAGGTCTTCCGCGATGGCGGCGCGGCCGATTTCCTTGTCGTTTCCGCCTGAGGCGAGCTTCCGATATTTCTCCAGCAACGCGGGTGTGGCGTTCTCGGGATAATGCAGCGCGTTGTAGCTCATCTGGATGAAGAAGGGCTTCCGGGCAGCCTGACTGCGCTTCATGAAATCCACTGCACGCGAGCCCATGCCAAAAATGTCCACCGGGTTCGGCGGCAGATGCGGTGCGGCGTCTTGATTGCCTGTGTCGCCATCGCTTTCGTCGTAGCCGTGGGCGGCAGGTCCACCGCCGGAGAGATGCCATTTGCCGTAGTGCGCAGTCGCGTAACCCGCCGACTTCAGCATCTGCCCGATGGTGACTTCGTCACCGCGAATGCTCTTGCGGTTGTCGCCTTCGATCAGGCGATGGCCCTGCTCAGAAGGAGCTGCCTTCGTCCAACCGAGCGCCGCGGGATTTCGTCCCGTTTGCAAACTGATGCGTGTCGGCGAGCACACCGGTGCAGGTGCATAAGCCGCGCTGAATCTCATGCCCTGCTCCGCGAGTCGCGCGATGTTCGGCGTCTGCACGAAGCTGCTTTTCGAGTCTGGCATGTCCGGGTGCATCTGGCAGGACAGCCCGCTCCAAGCCTGATCGTCCGAGAGCATGAAAAGGATATTCGGCGGCCCGGCGGCGATGGCGCTGGAGGCTGCAAGGAGAAGGAAAAGGTGCTTCATGCCACAAACAACGTCACCTCTGTCAGCAGCGCTTCAGCGAAGGCGGGAAAGATTGTCAGGATTCGGTCAAGGCTGCTTTTGTCCGCGAAATATGAACTCCTCGCGGCTCACTTGGCCATCTTTGTCGGCGTCATACTTGCCGAAACGCTTCTCCGCAGTTTCGGCGTCAGACTGGCTGGAGATGAAGACCTCACGGCTGATTATGCCGACTTTGTCGGCATCGAGTTTGTTGAACTTCTCCGCACGCTCGGCTTCTTCCGGGCTGAGGTCGGTGGCGGGCTTCTTCTTGCTCTTGTTCGCATGACGGCCGGTGCCGTCACCGCTGTCGGGGATGCCGCCTGCGGGGTTCAGTTTAGCTAACACGGCGGCGAGTTTCGTGCGGGCGGGATGATCGCCCGTAACGAGTTTTTCGGTAAATGGCGCATCGTTCATGTCGAAGAGTTCGCCCTTCTCATTGAGCTTCCACTGCGCATCCCGCGCATACCACATGGCAGCGAGTTGGTTATAGACCCACTCACGCGGCTGGCCGGGCTCGCCACGGAGCTGCGGTGCAATGCTGTGGCCGTCGAAGATCGTGTCTTTGGGCAAAGTGCCACCTGAGAGCTCAGCGAAGGTCACCAGGAAGTCGGTGGAGTCGATCAAATCGGTGCTCACTTTGCCAGCGGGCATTTTGGCAGGCCAGTTGGCGATCATCGGCACGAGGCCGCCACACTCTAGCATGCTGCCTTTCATGCCGGAGAGCGCCTTTCCGCCGATGGTGGCGCGATCGGATTGGCCTTTGCCGGTGCCGTTGTCGCCCATGAAGATGATGAGCGTGTTATCACGCAGCTTGAGTGCTTCGAGTTCGGTCACGAGCTTGCCGACCAGCTTGTCCATGTAGGCGATGTTGTCGGCCATGAGGTCGGTGCTGCCAGAGGCGCTATCGGGTGTCGGCAGCAAGTCGCCGTGGACGCTGGACATCGGGTAATAGACGAAGAAAGGCCCGCCCTTGTGCTTCGTGATGAACTTCATCACATGCTCGTGCAGCAGGTCCGGCATGTATTCATCATCACCGAGTTTCAGCTCCTGGCCGTTGACCTGATACTTCTCGGTCTTGCCGTCCTGGGCGTTTCGATAGACGCCGCTGCCGTTGAAGCGCAGGTAAACATCGAAACTCGCCTCGTCTGGCTCACCGGGAAGCTGCCCCCACTTGCCGACGGAGGCTGTCTTGTAACCTGCGCTCTTGAAGACACGGCCGAGTTGCAATTCCTTGTTCGGCATGACCATGCACGCGTCCTGGTTGCTCGATCCATTGCGAAAGGCATAGCGCCCCGTCATGATCATCGCCCGTGACGGGCCGCAAAGCGCTGCGGTAAAGCAATACGTGAAGCGCGTTCCCTCGCTGGCAAGTTTATCGATGTGCGGCGTCTTGTAATTGTCCGCGCCATAGCAGCCGACGTTCCCGATGCCGAGATCATCGGCGAGCATGAAGATGACGTTGGGTTTGTCGGCAGCTTGTATCAGAGCAAGTGGTGCAAACGCGCAAACGAGAATCAGGACGATTTTCATGAAAGTGGCTTTTGATCCGGATGGTGGGCTGCCAAGCGAAACTACTTTCCGCCCTTGATGAACTCCTCGCGGGAGAGAAGGCCGTCCTTGTCCTTGTCGAACTTTGTGAAGCGCTCTTTGGCTTCATCGCTGTTCGATTGTCGGCCGAGATACTCGTCGAACGTGAGCTTCGCCTTGCCGGGGTAGAGGCGGTCGTAGCGCACGTCGCGAGGTTCGTTGGGGTCGTAGGCTTTGCTTTTGCTGGCACCGACGTTCTTGGCGACCTTGCCGCTTTTCTTTGGCTGCGAGTCGCTGCCGGTGGGCGGCAAGTGTTTTTTCAAGGACTCGATCAAGGCGGCGTGCTCGAGCTTGGTGGCGAGGTTCACGGTCTCGTTGGGGTCGTTTTTCTCGTCGTAGAGCTCAATGAAGCCGATGTCGGCGGCGTTGCGCTTGCGCCAGAAGGTGCCGCGCCATTGCTCAGTCCGCACGCTGTAGCCCATGAGGCTGCCGCCGTGGTCTTTGGAGGATTTGGGATAGACGCTGATCGCGGGCTTCTGCATCGGCGCGTGGGGATTTTCGAGGTAGGGCTTCAAGCTCATGCCCGCGAGACCTTGCGGCACCTGGAGTCCACACACGTCGGCCAGTGTGGGATAGACATCGACGAACTCCACCGGCGCAGCGCAGTGACGGCCTGCGGTGCTGCTTTTTGGCAAAGCGATGAGCAGCGGTGCACGCGCGGCGATCTCGAAGTTCGTGTGTTTGTGCCACAGGCCGTGCTCGCCGAGTTGCCAGCCGTGGTCGCCCCACAAAACGATGACGGTGTTGTCAGAGAGACCTTCTTTGTCGAGCGCATCGAGCAGGCGACCGACCTGCGCGTCGATGAAGCTGATGCAGGCATTGTAGCCATGGCGCAGCGTCTTGGCGAAATCAGCGGGGATGGGATTGCCTGCTGGCACGCCGGGGTAGGAATGCAGCTCACCATTGTCATGACCGACAAAGCTCGGCGTGCCTTCAGGATAGCTTTCAAACGCCGGACCGGGGATCGTCTCCGCATCGTGCATGTCCCAATACTTCTTCGGCGCGACAAACGGCAGATGTGGTTTCACAAAGCCCACACCGAGGAAAAACGGCTTCCCTGCGGCTTTGAGTGCCGCGAGCCGCTTCACAGCCTCCACCGCCACCGCGCCATCGGGCAGCTCGTCGTCGCTTTTCGGACTTACTTCATACGCGGCACCTTGTTTGCCACTTTTTCCACCTTTGCGGTTCGGCACATCAGTGAGCGGATTGGCGAACTCGCTCTTCACACCTTCAAACTTTGTCACCGTGTGCTTCGTCCAGTCCTTCTCATCTACGCTGACCATCTGGCCGCCCGGGAACCAACGCGGCTCGCTCCACGACGGTCCATCTTCAAAGCCATGATGCTCCAGCTTGCCGAGTCCGACGGTGTGGTAGCCATTCGAGCGAAAATGCTGCGGCAGTGTCACGCAATGCCACTGCGCATCACGGAAGTGCGTATCGAGGTCCCAGACCTTCGTCGTGTCCGGCCGCAGCCCCGTCAAAATCGCCGTGCGTGAGGGACTGCACACCGCCTGAGCGCAGTAGGCTTTGTCGAAAACCATGCCACGAGTCGCGAGCCGATCGATGTTAGGCGTCTTCGCATGTTTCACCCCATAGCAGCCGAGCTCAGGACGCAGGTCATCGACGGCGATGAACAGGATGTTCGGCTTCGCAGCGAAGGACGAATGCAGGAGAAGCAACGAAGAGAGGAACAGGAGAACAGACTTCATGGGCCAGTGTGAACGCCAAAGAGTTCCCGATGTAGCATCGTTTGACAGATGATTTCACAAGCCCGCCTGATCAGTCGTCTTATTTGAGTGGCACGCCGCTCACATCGAGATCGGGCTTCGTGTTCCAGCGTGGCTTCCACTCGGGCTTTTCGACTTTGGTGCGGAAGATGACGGTGTTGTCGAGGGCGATGTCGTCGGTCCAGATGAACTTGGCGCCTTCGAAGTCGTTGTCGAAGTAGGGTTGCTTGGGATCGACTTCTTCGACGGTGTATTCTTTGGCGTTCTTCCAGGTGCTGTCGTCGAAGTCGATGGACCACCAGTTGGCAGGGAGTGGGGCTTGAATGACTTGGGGGGTGGCGGTGTCGCCTTTGACGGGGCCGTGGAAGAAGTTTTTGGCTTTCCAGGTCGCGTTGGTGACGGTGCCGTCGGCGAATTTGATGCAGAGGCCGCCGTCGCCGATGCTGGTGCCGTATTCCATGCCGGTTTTCGGGTCCGCGTTGTCTTGGGCGAGCACGGCGATGGTCATCGGATACTCGGGGAGGAAATCGACGGTGACGACGTTGTGCGGTGTGAACTGGATGCTGTCCACGGCCACGAGGCGGCCGTTGACGTAGAGCATGAACCAGTTGTCGGCATAGACGTTGAGTTTGATCGTGTCGGCGATGCTGGGCTTCACGAGGCCGGGCGGGCCTCCTTTTCCTTTGCCGCCGCCTTTTTTGGGTTCTGCGGCAGCAGGTGGCGGTGGGGGTGTTTCGGCAGTTTTTGGTCCGACTTGTCCGACTGGTCGGACCTGTCCGACGCTGCCACCACTGACATGAATCACTCGCAGTGACGAACTCGCGATGACCTTTCCTTGCATCGCGGCGAGGAGTTCTTCGCGTCCGGGCTTGCCAGCGACTTTGAGCGGCTCGGACAAGGCATAGAGCGTGATCACGTAGGTCTTCGCGCCGGGGCCTTTCGACATGGGCGGTTCGTAGCCGATTTCGCCTTTGAAGCCTGTGCCGAGCTTGCCGATGTCGGTGACGTTCTTTGGCAGGCTCAAGGCGTTGGCCGGAATGTCGTAAACCGTCCAATACCACTTCCGATCTCCATCGGGCGTGACGTGATCCATGATCAAGGCGTAGCCTTTCGTGCCTGCGGGTGCGTCATTCCATGCGAGCGGGGGGCTGATGCCGTCGCCATCGCCGGTGAACTCGGTGGGCAAGGCTTGCAGGTCTTCGACGACGGGGCTGCTGAGCGTGAAATTGCCATCGCTGCTGCGAGGTTGATCTGGAAGCGCGACGAAGGCCTGCCCTTTGCCTCCGCGTTCACCACCGCCGCCTTTCTTCATCTCTTCGCGGGCCGGTGGCTCGTCGCCACGGGGCCTCGGGGCGTCACCGGCAGGTGCGTTGCCAGCGAGTTCGTTCAACTCCGGCGTGTCGAGCTTGCCATCGCGATTGTGATCGAAGGTATTGAACTGCTCTTTGGCTTTCGCCATCGCTTCGGGGATGGCGATGCCTTTCTTCGCGGCATTCGACTTCGCGTTATCGGCAAACTCCTGCGGAGTGACGACGCCGTCGCCATTCACATCGAGGATGCCTTCGATGGCGGCCTGCGGACGCGGAGGACGGCCGCCTTCTTCGCCGGGACGCGGCGGAGGCTCATCACCTGGGCGCATCTCGCCCTCGCGACCACCTTTGCCTTGGCCCTTGCCTTTTCCTTTGCCCTTCATGCCCTCGGGGCCACCACCGGGCGGACGATCACCACCACCGCCGCCACCTTGACGACGTGCGGTGTAAACTTCATCGGCCGTGCCATCGCGACCATTATCAAAGTGGAAGGGATAGGTGCCGTCGGCCTTGATCGAGTAGCTGACGCTGCGCTTGTCGCCATTCACGTCGTAGCTGAGTTTGTAGCTGTCCTTGCCGGTGCTTTCGAAGGCGGTGATCTTCGCCCCGCGCAGCGCGGTCAAAGCCTCACGAACACCTTGAGCGCGCGGCTGCGGATCGACCTGCTCGCCTGCCTCCACAACCTCGCCATGGAAGCCGCCGATGACATAAGGATACTTGTTCGAGGCATGATAATGATAGCCGCCGGGCGCTTCATGGCCATGGCATGCATCCAGCTTACCCACAGGCGAGCCATCCGGCTCCGTGAGACCGTAGATCGGATAACCATCCAAGGCATACGCCACTGGCATGCCTTTCCCTGCCTGCGCCTGCAAATGCAGCGGTGTGATGTGATAGTGGTAATCATCCGCACGACCGCAATGTCCGCCCCACTGGTCCAACTCGCCAATCTCTTGCGCCACCTCACCACGATTGTTTTGGGGATTGAAGATCGGCACGCCATTCACCGCCAGAGCAATGGCTCCGCGCAGAAAGCGACCCTTGATCATCGCAGGTTCCTTTGCCGGCACGGGCTTCAACGGGATCTGCCAAGCATTGTCGTCGAAATATTTCTGGGGCAGAGGCACCTGCTGCTGCCAGGCCGTGATACCGACCATCATGTTATGATCGGGCAGGCCATTTGAACCGACATAGAGAAACTCTCCATCTGCCCGCAGATCGAGCTTCGTGAAGGGCAGGAAGGCTTTCGCCGTCGCTGGAGCATTTGCGGTATTCGCCACCGCAGCAGCAGCGAGTTGAAGCGTGGAGGCCGTAGAGGCCACTTCGACATACTCTCGCTTCCACTCTTCCAGAATGTGAGCTCGCAGCACCTCCCGGTCGATAGTGGCCAGATCATGCGCGGCGAGGCTCGTCGCGAGCAGGAGAAGGACGGAGAGCGTTTTCATGGTGTGTGATTCTAACCGCAGGCTAGTCAGGATGGCTTCAGTGATTCAGCGGAGATTTGTCGGGATTGTGTAAGGGCGATGCAGACGTTCACTGAGTCGCCACCTTGATCCGAACAAACTTCTTCGCAGCGCTGCTCATGGCGGGAAGGACACGCACAGTCACTGTCTCTGTGATGCCGTCAGAATTAGCGATGATGCTGACGGGTTCGGAGGTGACTCCGGGGGATGGCCAGGTGGTGAGGTCATCACTGATCTCGACGGTATAAATGAGGTCCAGCGCTCCGATGCGCCTCGGATAGCTGACTTCGAGATACTTCAATCCATCGCCAGTTTTGGTGACGGCTACTCCTTGGAAAGGATCGACATCATTCGTCTGCGGACTGGTATTGAAGGCATACTCCAGCAGATTGCTCCGGCCATCTTTGTCGATGTCGCCAAGAGGACCATTGATCACAGCGTTGCTGTTGGGGTCGATGCCGTTGGCGATTTTCCACGCATCGGGAACGCCGTCGTCTTGGGTGCTTACGGGCTTGAGGACGGTGAGCTCGCCTGCGGCACTGGTCACGGAGCCGTTGGTGCTGCTGACGATCACGTCGTAGTCAGCGGTGTGGGTGCTGTTGGCGTTCGTGAGAGTGAGCGTGGCCATGAAGACGCCGTTCACGTTGACGCCGGTGTCGGTGATTTGGTAGTAGCTGGTCGCGCCGCTGATGGGGGTGCCGTTCTTCCGCCACTGCACGCTGGGGACTTTGCCATAGCTGGTGAAAGGTGCGTAAAGGGTGATGCTGCTGCCCTGTTGAACGCTTTGCGTCTGCGGTGCCTCGCCGATGTGAGGTGGGTAGTTCTCGGGCGTGATGTTGGTGATGGAGGTCGTGAGTGTGGTGATGATCATGGCATACGCGGCATTGGCGGCGAGATCGGTGGTCTCATACGGATCATCCGTCATGTTGAAGAGCTCGTTCGTCACAGGCGGGCCTTTGGTGCGGATGAGTTTGAACATCTTGCTGCCGCCGAGGACGGGATCGGTGAAGGTGTTGAGCGCGGCGGGTTTCGCTACGGAGGTCACGAGCGTCGATGGACGCTGCACACCATTTGGGTTACTGCTGTTGATGGAAAGCAGTGCAGGCCAGAGGTTCAGGCCATCAAACTGCTTGGTGTTCTGCGGCGTGACGCCGGTGGCGGCGCAGAGCGTGGGAAAGATGTCGCCGACCCAGACATACTGATTGCTGATGACGTTGGTCGCCAGCACGCCGGGCCAGCGGATAGAGGCTGGCGTGTGGATGTTGCCGCCGTCGTAGCTGTCTTGATTTTTGGTGCCGCGCAGGGGATCATTGATGGAGCCGGTGGGTTCGTTGCCGCCGTTGTCGCTCATGAAGACGACGATGGTGTTGTTGGCGATGCCTGCGGTGTCGAGTGCGCCGAGCACTCGGCCCATGGCGACATCCATGCAGTCCACGGCGGCGCAAAGTGTGCGTCGTGCGGTGTCTGTGACACCGAGGTTTTGATACTTCGTGATGTAGCTCTGCGGTGCGGAGACGCCCGCATGGACGGCATTGAAAGCGAGGTAGAGCAGGATGGGCTTCGATGGATCACGATTCTGGATGAGCGAGACGGCCTTGTCGGCAAGCAGGTCGGTGGAGTGTCCGCCATTGCCTTGCAGGTCGGTCGTTTCGTTCTGGGTGACTCCATTGAGCCACCAATCGACGGCAGTGTTGAGGCCGGGATCGTTCGTGCGGTGCGTGAAGTAATTGATGGCACCGCCATACTGGCCGTAGTGGATGTCCCAACCGCGATTGTGCGGCAGGTAGGCATCACTTTCCTGCTTCACGGTGAATGTCGTGCCATTGAGCGTAGTGGTGTTGATGTTGTTTGCCCAGCCTCCGATGTGCCACTTGCCGCACATGTAGGTCTGGTAGCCAGCGGCTTTGAAAGTTTGCGGCATGAGGTGCTCGCTGAGGTCCAGTCCTCGATTGTTGCCGGTAGCGGTGCGAATGGTATTTCGACCGGTGAGCAAGCATGAGCGGGTGACGCTGCAAACCGGGGTGGCGTAGAACTTTTCCAAGCGAATGCCATTCGTCAGGAAGCCATCCATGTTGGGTGTTTGAATCGGCACCTGGCCAGCGGCGGTGTGATAGCCGACATCGCCCCAGCCTTGGTCGTCGGTGAGAATGATGACGACGTTCGGTGGTGTGGAAAAGGCGCTGGTCGTGTAGCTGCCCGCATTGGTGATCGTCGTTATTTGACCATTGCTGTCCGTCGCAGCGATGGAGTAGGTGATCGTGGTGCCTGAGACTTGCGCTGGGATTTGGGCCGTGAAGGTGCCGCCATTCGCAGGGCCGCTCATCGTCACCGGAGTCGGCGCTGAACCGGATGTCGTGACGATCACGATGTCATCAATGTTCACCGTCGATCCTGTGGGGCCGCCAACACCATTGCCGACAAAGCCGAATCGCATCTTCAGTGTGCTCGTGAGATCAGCGGCTTGAAGATCATAGTGATACAACTGGTAGCCGTGCACGCTTGCGGTGAACTCCGATAAGCGCTCCGTGAATGTCGTGCCATTCGGCGCGAGCTGGAAAGACCAGCCGTTTGCGCCCGTGAGTCCGACCGTGCGCACCCAGAACTCGACATAGTTCGTGGTCGTCGATCCGCTGGTGAAGGTGCCCGTGGCATTGATCGCATTCGTCGTCGTGATCATCGTGCGCGTCGGGTCCGTAGTCGCAGCTGATCCCTTGCTAAAGACCACTCCGCAACTGCCGGTGATGCCGGTGGTGTGATTCGATGTGCCCGCCGTCTGCTTGATATTGCCCGCGCCATCCTGGGAGTTCACCGTCCACGCATACGTCGCCCCTGAGCCATCCCAGCCGCCTGTTGCGGTGGCCGTGGTGGACATCGGTTCATTAAAGATGGTGGCCGTTGTCTGCGCTCCTGTGCTGTAGGTCAAAGTGGCGCTGGTGACCGTGGCACCACTGGCGGGTGTGATCGTAGCGCTGACCGTCGTGGCTGCGGTGGTTGGCACGGGGGGTGTCGTGATGATGCCAGTGATCGTCGGAGCGGGAATGGCACCCGTGCCTGTGAGAGCGATGTCAAAAGCCGAGCCCACGCTGCTGTCACTGCTGGCGATGTGCAAAGCGGCTGTCTTCGCCCCGGCGCTGCTTGCATTGAACTGCACGACAAAATCCGAAGTCGCTCCGATGGCGATGCTCGATGCTGGCGATGTCGTCACGGTGAAGAGCGAGCTGTGCGTGCCGTCGATGCTCAAGCTGATGCCCGTGAGCGCTGTGGTGCCGTTGTTCGTGATCGTGAAGGTCTTCGACAGTGTGCTGCCCACATTCACGCTGCCATAGCCGACCGTGCTGAGGCCATCCGTTAGCGTCGTGGCACTCTGCGACACCGCGATCTGTGTCGGCGTGAGTGCGGCTGTGCGCACGGCAAATACTGGATACGACGAGGTCTTCGGCTCGTGGCTGATGATGCCCTGCGCATTGCGTGGCGGTGTGGAGGTCGTATTCAATCCAAACTCCACGACCAGCGCGGCGAGCGCGTCATTGTTCTGCGTGGTAGAAGTCCAATACGAAGTCGCCGTGGCCGATGGGAAGAGCAAGCGATGCGCTGGCGGCCTGATGTTCGTGAGGCTGGTGAAAGTGGTCATCGTGTAATCCACCAGCGACTCCATTTCCTTCACGTTCGGCATGCGCCAGTCACTGAAGCCCGCATCCGTGAGTCCTTCGATGTCTGCCAAAGCAGCCGCCCAGCTCGCCGCCGTGCGAGGCACCTGCTTCCACATCAAACCCGTGTCGAGGTCAGTGACGGTGCCGTCATTGTTGCTCACATAGTTGTGGCCGTTCGTCTGCTTGGCACCGCGAACATAGCGTGCGTGGTAGCGCAGGGTGCCGCCAGCGCTGATCGTTTCCGACTTCGGCTTCGGCCCCAGACCGCCGCCTTCATTCGTGCACCACACATTCGTCGTGCTCGTGCCGTAAAGATCGCTGCTCCACCAGTAGCCCGCCCGTGCCACGGGATTGTTCGGGAAGTAGGCCGTGTTCAGGGCCGGGTTCGATACCTGATGATTGAACAGACAGAACAACTCATGCAGTGTTGGCAGCCGCCAATCATTGTAGCCGCCCGTGGTCACGCTCGCCGCATTAGCGACGGCGTTTTCCCAAGTGGACTCGCCATTGTCCACGCTCTGCCACATCAGGCCGGTGACGTTGTCGGTGATGGTGCCGTTGCTGTTGTTGGTGAAAGCCTGGGCATTGATCGTGTAGTCGCTGTCCTCGCCATCACCTGCCGAACCGGTGAAATTGCCCGTCTGTGAGGTGTCCGGCAGCGCGATCATGCTTTTCCCGCTCATCGGGTAGGTGGTGACGCGATTGCCATTGCTCGTGTAAGTGGTCGTCGTCGTGCCTGTGGTCGGATGCCGATAGGTCATCGTGTAGCTCTTTGGCACCGCTTTGCGATTCAATCGCCAGCACACATCATACGTCACGCTGCTCACCGTGTAGCGCATGAGGAAATCATCCTCGCTCGGCGTGCCGCTCGCGTTTTCCACAAAGTGACCGCTGCCATCCACGCTCAGCGCCACGGGATTCTTGAAGGCGATGATCGCCGCACCAGGCACCTGCTGCGCCGTGTAGCCACCCGTGCCCGAGGCACGCATGTTCGACACGTTCGGCTGTGGATCGATCTGCGAGTCAAAGTTCACCACCACGCCATGCATGGCATTCATCATGAAAGGATTCGTCGGCGTCCAGCTTGCCGTGCCCGAGTTGTAAGTGCCCCGCGCATGATAGTGATAGCCCCAGGCGCCGTGATCGTGTCCGCCATCCGCATCCAGCGTCTGCATCGGTGATCCATCCGGCTCCACATAGCCATACACCGGATAACCATCCAGCGCCCAGGCGATCGGTTTGTCATTCCCCAGCACAGGAATCAAATGAACCGGATAAATGTGGTAGTGATAATCATCCGCCAGACCGCAGTGACCGCCATAGATGTCCAGCTCGCCGATGTCATAGCTGAACTGCCCCGTGTTGTTGCGAGGATTGAAAATCGGCACGCCATCCGACCCCAGCGCCACCGCTCCGCGCAGGAAATTCCCATTCAGCGAGATCGGCGATGCCGCAGGCACGGGCACCAGCGGCAGCTTCCACACATTCGGCTGACCAAAGCCCAGCGAGCCAGCGTTGTTCGTCCCATTTGTCGTCCCGATGAAATACGAAACCGGCATCGGCACCTGCTGCTGCCACGTCGTGATCCCCACCATCAGATTCGGCTGACGCGTGCGATCCGGGATGCCGTCCGACTCGATGTAAAAGTAGTTCGCGTCATTGTAGAACCGCAGTTTCGGCTTGAACGGCAGAAACGAAGCCGACATCAGCTCTCCATTCCCCGGAGCCGTCAAAGTCGAGCCTTGAGCGAGCATGGCGAAGTTTGTCATCATCGAGGCGACCTGCACCTGCTTCGTTATCACCGGCTTCGGTGTCGGCTTGTAGTCCACCTTCGCCAAAGCCATCCGCTTGGCCATAAACTCATCCGCGATGTGCTTTCGCAGCATCTCCTTGTCCATCGGCAGCCCGCTGGAGTCGGTGGTATGAGCATGCAGCGCTAGTGGCGCGAGGCAGAGAAGGGCAACAAAAGGTTTCATGGCTGCCCTCAGACTGCCGGGAACGTGTCAGCCCCTCTTCACCAAGCCGAGGCAGAATTGTCGGATTTGTGTAAAGACGTTTCAACGCTGGCGGAACCAGCCCGTGATGCTCATGCGCGTCTTCTTTGCAGGAAGCACCTCGTGCCAGAAGTCTCCGGCCATGAAACAGACCAGCGTGCCCATGCGCGGCTCGATCAAAATGAAAGCCCCTGCTTTGCCCTCTGGTGTGGTCCATAGCTTTAACTCGCCACCATCCCCGGGCTGCCAGTTTGGATTCAAATAGAGAATGGTCGTCACAATCCGGTCATTCGTGCCCGCATGGCGATCTAAGTGTGCCTTGTAGAAGGCCCCTTCAGGATAGATGGCAAAATGGCCTTCATACTCAAACAAGCCGAGAAAGAAGCGCTGATTCAACGCCAGTCGCAGCAGTTCCAACTTCGCCAAATAGATGACCTGCTCCACGGATGCAGAGTCCGTTTGCAGCCACATCACATGATCACCTCGGATGTCCTCACGCACTTGTAGATCCAGACCTCGACCCACACCCGCGCGTTTGAAATCACCTCGATCACTGGCTTCAGAGCATTCCGTCCTCAGCCGCAACGAATGCGCCTCGTCGAGACATCCCGGCATCGAAGTCCAACCAAACTGGTCCATTGCATTGAGCATCTCGATCATCTGCCCACCAGCGAGAGCGCCAGGGCATAAGCGAGACAAATCGTTCGTTGCTCAGGCTAAGAACAGAGAACTTTGTCAGCATCCGGTAAAGACGATGGCCCAGTGATCAAAAGAGGGCACAGTTCGACCATGCGCCTCCTCATCATCGACGACGACACCGAGCTCTGCCAGCTCGTGGCCGATTACTTGAAGCCAATGGGCTTCGAGGTCGAAATGGAGCACGACGGCGAGCGCGGAGCCGAGCGTGCCACCTCGGAGACCTGGGCCGCCATCATCCTCGATGTCATGATGCCTGGCTGCGATGGCTTTGAGGTGCTGCGGCGCATCCGTGCAAAGTCCAAAGTACCCGTCATGATGCTCACTGGTCGCGGTGAGGAGGTGGACCGCATCGTCGGACTCGAACTCGGCGCGGATGACTACCTACCGAAGACTTTTTCCTCCCGCGAGCTGCTCGCCCGCCTCCGCGCCCTGCTGCGGCGCACGGGTTGGATAGCTGAAACGGCTCCGTTGACTCCGGTCAAAGAAATCGTCGTCGGCGAACTGCGCATCAATCCAGAGACGCATGCCGTCCTGCTCGGTGCCGAGGTCTTGCAGCTCACGCCCGCCGAATATGGCCTGCTGCTTTCGCTTGCGAAGGCGCATGGCCGAGTCAAAACCCGCGAGCAACTCATCGAGGAGGTCGCTGATCGCGAATGGGATGTTTTTGACCGCGCCATCGACATGCACATCTCCACGCTGCGCAAAAAACTCGGCGATGACCCCAAGGAGCCGCGCTTCATCAAAACCGTGCGCGGCTACGGCTATCAACTCGTGACTCCAACTCGATAACGGGGCTGGAATGCCCCGAATATTTTATGAGCCGACTCAAACTCCCGCTCTACACGAAGATCCTCTCGTGGTTCACTCTGAACCTCGCGGTGCTGGCGCTGCTGCTGATCTTTTTCCTCCAGGCGCAGTTCAAGCTCGGCCTCGACTGGATGCTCTCCGGCGAGCCCGGCGACCGCATCGCGGCCATCGGCGAGAGCGTGACCTTTGACTTTTCCCGCCTCGCTGAAAGCGAATGGCCCGCACGTCTGAGCGATTACGATCAAACGCACGGCGTCACCTTCGGCCTCTTTGACGGACGCGGTGAGCAGGTCTTTGGCAAAACCATCGCCCCACCCGCCGAGGTGCTCCCCAAGCTCATCGACCGCCGACCTCCTGGCGATGGAGGCCCGCGCCGCCTGCCCGGTCCCGTCTCCAAACGACCTGCGGATGCACCGCCGAAGCCGCGCTTCATGCTGCGAGCTGGCGATCCTGCCCGCTATTGGGCAGGCATTCATCTCGACCTCGTCCAGCAGGGCGGCCGCCCACTCACGCTCGTCATGGTTTCCGACAGCATCAGCGGTGGCGGCCTCTTTTTCGATCTGCGTCCGTGGCTCTGGCTCGCCGCCGCCGCGCTCCTCATCTCCGCGCTCATGTGGATGCCCTTCGTGCGTGGCATCACCGGCTTCATCCGCACGCTGAACACCGCCGCAGGCCGCATCGCACACGGCAAATTCGACGAACGGATCGAAAAACAACGCAACGACGAGCTCGGCGAACTCTCCACCTCCGTGAACACCATGGCCGCCCAACTTGGCGATTACATGACGCAGCAGCGCCGCATCACCGCCGATGTCGCGCACGAGCTGTGCTCGCCGATTGCCCGCATGCAGATGGCCCTCGGCGTCGTCGAGCAACGCAGCACGCCGGAGCAGGCCACCTACCTTCAAAAACTCGACCGCGAACTCCAGCACATGGCCAAGCTTGTGGAGGAGGTGCTCGCCTTTTCTAAAGCTGAGACGTTACCCGATCGCGAAACATCCGAGACTTTCGATCTGCGCGAACTCATCGACCAAGTCTTCGCTCGCGAAGCGCCGGAATGTGAGATCCACGCTAAAGTTGAGGACCTGAAGCTCCACACATTGCGCTCGGCCTTGGATCGCGCTTTGGGCAATGTTTTACGCAATGCCGTCCGCTATGCCAAAGACATCGAGATCCACGGGAAGCTACAAAACGATCGAGTGATTATCCAAGTCCTTGATCGAGGCCCAGGCGTGCCCGCCGATTCACTCGCGCGTCTCTTCGAGCCCTTTTATCGCCCCGAAGCCGCTCGCGGTCGCAACACCGGTGGCAGTGGCCTCGGTCTCGCCATCACCAAGCGCTGTATCGAAGCCTGCGCCGGCACGGTGACAGCACGGAATCGCGAGGGTGGCGGGCTAGCTGTGGAATTCGTGATTCACTCGATGTAACGCAGCTCGTTACTCGCGAGCACGGGGCGGATTTTGCTCTCAAAAAAAGCCCTCTGATCTGGAGGCATAGGCAGAGACGAATACGCTCGCCTTCGGGCCATGTTTGCGGGTGCTGTGGCGATCACTCCTTCGCCCGCGAGTCCATCCAGATCGTTACGGGGCCGTCATTGATCAGCGCCACCTGCATGTCTGCACCGAAGGAGCCGCTCTTCACGGGCACCTCACGCACCAGTGACTTGATGAAGTGCTCGTAGAGCGGGATTGCGTGCTCGGGACGGGCGGCGCGGGTGAAGCCGGGTCGGTTGCCTTTTTTCGTGCTGGCATGAAGCGTGAACTGGCTCACCACCAGCGCGCTCCCGCCCACGTCCGTCACGCTGAGATTCATCTTTCCCTCGGCATCACTGAAAATGCGCATCTGGGCGATTTTGCCAGCCAGCCACTCCGCATCATCCACGACATCATCGTGCTCGACGCCGAGCAGCACCACCAGTCCGTGCGTGATGCAGGCCGTCATTTGTCCGGCGATGGTGACAGAGGCCTGCTTCGAACGTTGGATGAGGGCGCGCATGGGAGAGGGAATAGCCGCCTGCCACGCGAGGATCAAGGCGTCTCCGTGATCAGCCGCACGAATCCACGCTGAGGAAGATTTGAGGGAACATTCAGCCGGATGGCTCCCCATTCATAACCGGACGGCGGTGTGGGCAGGCCTGGTGGAAGCGTGAGTGGTGCCTCCATCGGGGTATCCCAGGAGGAGAAGTCGAGCGTGGCCTGAGGCTGATAGATGATCTCTGGAGTTTGATAGGTGGTGCCGTTCATCGTGCCGCCTGTGCGGCGGAGATAAGGCAGCACGAGATGTCTGCCGCCAGCTCCATTGCTGGCTGCCTCTGGTTTGAAGGATGGTCGCTGACTTGGCTGACCGGGGTGTGTGCCGAAGGCGAACTCGTCGAAGTTGCTCACGCCATCGCCATCGGAGTCGGCTTCGGGGGTGTCGGTGTCACCCGTGAGTTGGTTGCCGCTCATGAAGCTGCGGTAGCCACTGAGGTCACGCACTTTTAGGAAGCCGAGGTGGGCGTGCAGTGAGCCATCCTGGAAGCGTGCTCGATGTGAATACTGCACAAGGCCGGAGCCTAGCGAGTCGAGGAAGCTCGTGTTGAGCAGTGGATTCGGGCCGGTGAACTCGGTCTGGCCGATGGTCCACTTTTCATCGTTAGGCTGCTGGCCCTGGCCGAAGTGCTTGCTGCCATCCATCCGGCTGTTGCTGCCTTTATCCAAGAGGTCGCCGAGCGGCTGACCGGAATCTTTAGGCCACCATTGGTCGCAGGAGAAGGTGAAGGAGAGCATTACATCCTGCACTTCGCCGTCTGGTGCCAGTCCATCTGCCCCCAGGGAGGTGCTGGTGCTCAGGCGGAAGCGGACGGGCACGGTCTTGGAGAATGAGGTGTGGGGTCTGGTCAGCACGAACTCGGGCGAGAAAGTAAGGAGCACGGCGCTGTAGCCGGCTGCGCTTGGTATGGCGAGTGTGGTGGCCTCACCCACATCCGTGAAGTCGCCATCATTGTTCGCATCCATAAAGCCGTAGAGAGTGGCGGTGGTGCCGGTCTCATTCTTCAAAGCGATCGATGCCATGATTTCCATGCTTAGATCAGCAGTGGCTGAGGTGAGGTTGCTCAAGGTGCTACGAGTCACCGAACAATAGACTGGCGACTCGCTGGCCAGCCCCGTGCTGTTGTCAGTGCCACCATCTGCCTCAGCATCGATCTGGATGCCGGATGGATTTGAATCATCAAACAAGACCAAGTCAGGGCGGATGATGTGACGTGGCCCGTCGTCCGCGAGTCGCGTGCGATAGTCGGCCTGACTTACCGTGCTGAGATTGGTGACCACACCGGGCGAGGTGCCGGGTAAGCTATCTGGCAGATCACCGAAGTCATACTGCGGGTCAGTGACTTCGATGAAGTAGTCCTCCACCTCGCCATCTCCAGTTGGGCCGACAGCGCCAAGCGTTGTTGCCGTGGCGAGACGCAGCCGCACGGCCACCGGCTGTGCGAGGCTCGCTGTCGATGGCACATTCCAAGGGAGAAGGACGATGCCTGCGGTGCCGTTCGGGACCATGAGAGAGGCTGTTTCATCTGCATCCAGGAAGTCGCCATCCGCATTCCAGTCGGTGAAGCCATACAGCTTTGCCGGACCACCTGTGACGTTGTTGACGCGGACAGGGAACTTCACAGGGAGGCCTGGGTTTGCGTGGATCGAGGAGGGCATCATGCCATCTTCATCATCCGTGGCATCGGCGTCATCGCCATTCGCAGGTGCCGAAGGCAGGCCGTCCGGTTCACCATCCGGCACCGTCATGCCGAGGAAAAGCTGCTGGGTGATGACGTGACGTGCGCCATTGTCAGCACGCATCGTTTTGTATCCGGCAGGTAGGTCGCCAAAATCGAGATCGGCGAAGTCATAAGAGACGTTGAAGCTGAAGCTCAGCAGCCCGTCATGCACCTCTCCATCCGTGGCGGCACCCTCTGCACCCACGGCAGTGTCGGTGGTAATGCGGCAACGCATTGCGAACGTGCGTGTGAAGCTCGTTGCAGGAGCAAAGCCGCCGATCATGAAAGTGAAAGTGGGCGTCACGGCGGACACCGAGCCATCTCCAGGCACATGGATGACCGCCGATTGTTCACCTGGATCGGAGAAGTCACCGTCGCTGTTGGCATCAATGAATCCGACCACTTGGGCGGCCGAACCGGTCGTGTTTTCAACGGCAAGGCTGGTCAGCAGGCCAAGCTCGAGCCGCGAGTGCATGCCATCGGGAATAAAGGTCTGGGAAGTCATGGCCCACAAAAGACCGAGTTCGTCGTCGTCTCCGTCGAGGTTGTCTCCGCTTGCGGTCGAGTTTGGCAGGCCGTCGTTTTCGGCATCGACTGCTGCATCACCTGTGCCCGTGTCATTGGCAAAGGAGAGGCCCTGACGGATCACATGCGAGGGACCGCCATCTGCGGCGCGAGTCTTGTAATCGGGCGTCGCTCCGCCGCTGAAGCTGCCCGCTGACGTGCCGGGGTCTTTGTCCGGCAGATCGCCATAGTCCAGCCATGAGCTGCGCACGGCGATGAAGAAGTCCTCCACCTCGCCATCTGGCGCAATGCCGATGGGGCTCAAACTTGTGGCCGTGGAAAGGCGCAGTCTCACCGCCACAGGCGCGGTCGTGCTAGCCGTGGCAGGCACAGTCCAGGGCAGGTTGAAAGTCGCTCCTGCCGAGCCATTCGGCACGCCGATGCTGGAGGTCTCGTCCGCATCGGCGAAGTCACCATCAGCGTTCCAGTCCACGAAACCAAAGATCGTCGCAGGGCCGCCGGTCACGTTGTTTGCCTTGATCGGGAAGGTGATCGGCAATCCGGGAACGGCCATGAGACTGGCGGGACGGATGGCGTTTTCATCGTCGCTGGCAGCCGTGTCATCGCCATTGGCCGGAGCTGAGGGCAAGCCATCAGGCTCGCCGTCTGCTGGCGTGGTGCCGAGGTAGAGCTGCTGCGTGATGTGATGCCGTGCGCCATTCGCCGCACGCAGCGTTTTGTAGCCAGCGGGCAAGTCGCCGAAGTCGAGATCCGCCGTGCTGTAGTTGGGCAGGTTAAAGCTTATCGTGATCAGCTCGTCATAGACCTCGCCATCGGTCGCCGGGCCATCGGAGCCCACGATGGCATCTGTCGTGATGCGGAAACGCAGGGCGAAGGTGCGAGAGAAGCTCGTGGCCGGAGCAAAGCCGCCGATGCGGAAGGTGAATATTGGTTCGGCGATCTCTGTCACGGCGCTGTTTGGCACCAGAATCACTGGGGCTTCTTCTCCCGGATCGGAGAAGTCACCGTCGCTGTTTGCATCAATATAGCCGACCACGCGTGCCGTGGATCCCGTCGTATTGACCACAGCCAGACTGGTAAACAATTCCAGCTCGAGTTGTGAGGCCATACCGTCCGGGATGAAGGTCTGTGAAGTCAGCGCGCTGAGCAGGCCCTGCTCGTCATCATCGGCACCCAGGTCGTCGCCCGTGCTTGTGGCATCCGGCTGACCATCGGCTTCGGCATCGATGTCCACAGGCTCACTTTCGCCGCCAAAGAAGAGATGCGGCGTGACCCCATGCGATGGGCCGCCATCCGCCACGCGCGTTTTATAATCCGGCGTAGAGCCTGTACCAAAAGTGCCCGCCGCTGTACCGGGGTCTTTGTCCGGCAGGTCGCCATAGTCTTTCGCCGAGCCTTCGGGATACACGGTGATGAAGCTGTCCTCTACTTCGCCATCGGTGGCCAGCCCGGTGGGGCCTACAACCGTGTCAGTGGAGATGCGGAGGCGGACAGCCACGGGAGCCGTGGTGCTGGCCGTGGCGGGTACACCCCACAGCAGACGGAAGAGTGCATTCGCCGAGCCCGTGGGAACGAGCACCCCGGAGCTCTCGCCTACATCAGCAAAGTCACCATCCGCATTCCAGTCAACAAAGCCATGAATCTTCGCCGCACTGCCCGTCACATTCGTGGCCCGGATCGGGAAGGAGATCGGCAGTCCAGGCACTGGACGGAGCGAGGCTGCGGGAAGAGCATTTTCATCGTCGATGGCATCCGCGTCATCGCCATTCGCCATGGCCGAGGGCAGGCCGTCGGCTTCGAGATCGCCCACTTGATTGCCGAGATAGAGCATCTGATCCGCCACATGCCGTGCACCGTTGTCGGAGTGCTTGGTGGGGAAAGGCGAGGGCAGGTCACCAAAGTCGAAGTCCGGGCTGCCGCCTGAATCCGGCGTGAAATCGAGCGTGATGATCTCATCATGCACCTCGCCATCTGAGGCGGGGCCTTCCGCTGTCAGCCCCAGGTCCGTGCTGATGCGCACACGTACGGCCAGTTTCTTGGTGAAGGCGGCAGGATTGGCATAGCCGCCGCCCAGAAACACGACTCCGGCAAAGCGCACTGTGGTCTGCGAGCCATCCCCAACCACCGACTGCACATAACCTATATTGGCAAGGTTGTCATAGCTGTCAGTGAAGTCGCCGTCCTCATCCCAATCGACAAACGCATAAACCTTCGCGGATGTGCCGGTGGTGTTCGTCACTGGCATTTCAAACTCTACCGCGATGTCGCGATAAGGAACTCCATCATATACGCCGTAGTAGGAATCAAAGTCAGTCACAGTCAGCCCGATCTCATCATCGTCACCGTTCGCATCGTCACCGTCTGCATTGGCCGAGGGCAGGCCATCGCTCTCCGCATCCACATCGAGATCAGAGCTGGCCGTGTTGTTGCGGAAATTCAGCCCTTCGCGCAAGACATGGGAGGGGCCATTGTCAGCCGTGCGTGTTTTGTAGTCCGGGGTCGATCCACCGCTGAAGCTGCCCGCAGCCGTGCCGGGATCTTTGTCTGGCAGGTCACCGAAATCCTGCCAGGAACTGCGCACCGCGATGAAGAAGTCCTCAACCTCTCCGTCATCGGCACGACCCACCGGCCCGAGACTCGTCGCGGTGGAGAGACGCAACCGCACTGCCACGGGCAGGGTCGTGCTGGCGGTGGAGGGCACATTCCAGGGCAGATTGAAAAGCGCCGCCGCTGAGCCGTTCGGCACATTCAAGCTGGAGGTTTCATCCGCATCGGCGAAGTCGCCGTCCGCATTCCAGTCCGCGAAACCGTGAAGCTTTGCCATGCTGCCAGTGACGTTCGTTGCCTTGATCGGGAAACTGATCGGCGCACCAGGAACGGCATAGAGGGTTGGCGGGCGGATCGCGTTTTCATCGTCGCTCGCATTCAGGTCATCGCCATTCGAGGCAGGAGACGGCAGGCCATCCGGCTCACCATCAGGAACCTGCGTGCCGAGATACAGCGCCTGCGTCGTCACATGGCGGGCGCCATTGTCCGCACTCAGCGTCTTGTAGCCTGCGGGCAGGTCACCAAAGTCGAGGTCCGCCGTGCTGTAGTTCGGCAGAGTGAAGTTGCGGGTGATTAATGCATCATGCACCTCGCCATCGGTGGCAGCGCCATCCGAGCCGACCGATGCATCTGTCGTGATGCGGAAACGCAGGGCGAATGTGCGGGAGAAATTCGTCGCAGGTGCGAAGCCGCCGATAGCAAAGGAGAACGTCGGCAGGACCGAAGACACCGAGCCATCGCCAGGCACTGGGATCGCTAGAGCTTGCTCGCCGGGATCGTTGAAATCCCCGTCGCTGTTCGCATCAATGAAAGCCACGACCTTGCCCGAGGTGCCGGTTGTGTTCGTGACCGCCAGACTGGTCACCAGTTCCAACTCCAGTTTGGATGCCATGCCATCGGGGATCAAAGTCTGGCTGGCTAGCGCCGTGAAGAGACACATTTCATCGCCATTGTTGCCGAGATCATCGCCATCGGCCTGCGCGGTGGGTTGGCCGTCGTTTTCCGCATCCACATCCGCATCGGCACTGCCTGTGTCATTGGTAAAGAAGAGCCCGGGGCGGATGCCATGCGAGGGGCCGCCGTCTGCCGTGCGTGTTTTGTAATCGGGTGGCGATCCCGTGCCAAAGGTGCCTGCAGATGTTCCTGCCGAAGTGTCTGGCAGGTCACCATAGTCCAGCACCGTCTCCTGCGGATTCACCGCGATGAAAAAATCCTCCACCTCACCATTCTGTGCCAGGCCCGTCGGCCCGAGCACCGAGTCTGAGGAGATGCGCAGTCGCACGGCCACGGGTTGAGTCGTCGTCGCCGTGGCGGGCACACTCCAGGGCAGCCAGAAAACCGCTCCCGCCGCTCCCGATGGCACTACCACGCTGGAGGTTTCATTCGCATCCGCGAAGTCGCCGTCCGCATTCCAATCTGCGAAACCAAAGATCTTCGTCGGGCCACCTGTCGAGTTCGTGGCCTTGATCGGAAAGGCCAGCGTCATGCCCGGCACCGGGAAAAGTGATGGCGGATGGATGGCATCTTCATCATCAGGCGCACCCGTCACATCATCCCCATTCGCCAGCGGATTGGCCAGGCCATCGGCTTCTGCATCCGGCGGCTGCGATCCAAGGTAAAGCGACTGCGACGCGATATGCCGGGCACCATCAGCAGCCAGCTTCGTCGGATAGGGCGTGTCCGGCAGATCCCCGAAGTCCAAGGTGTTGGCATGGGCTGAGCCCAGCACCGCGAGGAAAAGGCAGGACGACAGTGAGCGAAAAAGTGCAGACGACATGATGGGCTCCTTGGATTGGAAAACAGATTGGGCGGGCTGAGAAAAGCCTGCGTGCGATTGATGCTCTGTTTTGCGCCGAACGTTTCACTCTCGGATACTGCGGTTACCTTTCCCTTGCGAAAAAACAGCTCTCATGGCCTTCAGTGCTTGGGAAACCGGGGCTGTTGTCACGTCGATCGAATTGAGGGCAAACAGTATCCTTGTTGCCGTCCTTGCCACCTGCTACTCAGGTGCGCTCATGCAGACGCCTCCTTTTCAGACACGCTGGCTTACCCGTTTTGATCTTCCGTCCAAGGGATGGCAAAAGCTCCTTGCTCCTCGACTGGCTGAACGTCCCTTCCGTGATGTCAAAACGGCAGAGCCTCTGCTTCGCTTCCTGTTCGGTGAGCTGCCGAAGCTGTTGAAGAAGGACTCCAGCCATGAAACAGCGGAACTGGCAGAGGCCTTTGGCTGGACCTGTTTCGCCTTCTGGCAGTGCGGATCGGCCTTCCCTTCATTCCCGGAGAACTATGCGGCAAGTCTGCATAAGGCCTTGAGTCAGTCGGCGGATCAGCGTGATCCAGCGGCGCGGGTTCTGGCGCAGTTGCTCGTCTCGTCCCAAGACCAGCGCGAGGGGAGGTGTGGTTTCAATCAGCTTGCATTAAACAAGCCGGAGATCATCCGCGAATCCGAACGTCTGATCCACGACGGTGGCTATGAGGACTACCTGAAGGCTCAGGAGAAATACGACGAATATGAAACACAGCTCGGTTTCAGCGCCGAGTTCCGTGACGACTGGCAGAGCCTCAAGACTTGCTTCGCGGATCAACTGCGCGGGAAGAAGATCATCCACCGCACCCTCATCCCCGAGCGCAATTGGGAGCGCGGCCCCGGCGCACAGTTTGATGATGCCGCGCAGAGCTTTCAGGCCGTGTTCGATCTCTTCTGCTGGAAATACTACCTCTGGGCCATGGAAGGCGACCGCCCGCATCTCCTGAAAGCCTCCGTTGTCTTCACCCCACTCGGCACCCAGATCTTCATTCCCGGCTACCTCAGCTTCGATCCCAAACGAGACCTCGACTTCAAGAAGGTCGCCAGTCTCCACCGCGCCCGAGGCATCACCCGCCAAGGCCCCGTCTTTTCAGACGGTAGAAAGGAACTCGCTAAAATGAAACGCAAAGCCAAGGCGGCTGACAAGGAGGCGCGGCGCCGTAAATTGACAGGTGATGCAAGGTATGAGTTCATCGGTGCCCAGATCGGCCTCGAAGATCTTCTCGATTTCCGGAGTATTAGGAAGCTGTTGGAGTAGATCATGTAACCCAGATGAAACTCATCGATTTTTTGAATTCAGCAGAGTTGTATTACCGTGACTTTTACAGCCCCTTGACTCCAGCATGGATGTCCGTTCAAAACCGTGACATTCAGTGTTTCGCATATCACAAGGATGACTTAGCGGGGTTAAAGAATAAAACCCCAGTTGTCTGTATAGGCGCAAATTATGCTACGGGTCCAGGTAACGTAGAGAAAAGATGCGCATCCAATCTTAACCGCTGGAGGACAAACTATCTCAAAGCGCGGAGCACCTTGCTTTCCACAACACAACCAAGCTTGCAAGACGAGTGGGTTGATCGGGCTTGGAGTTCTTCTCCATTTCCAACATTGCCTGATGATCAGACAACTTTTTTCTTGATGACTAATTTGTGTCCATGGATCACGCAGGCTGATTGGTCAGAATTAACCTCCGAATGCACAACGTCTCTAGTTCAGAGAGCCAAAGAGCATGACTATCCACATTTGAAGCGCTTATTCGCTTATCTCGATACGCACTATGAGAGTTTTGTGATTATCGGCCATGGAATTAATGACAACATCCTTCCGCATCTCCTCGATTACTTGCGGAAAGAACATCCCAGGCATGCTTGGATTCAATATGCGAATCTAACTTATTTTCAGCCGACACCAAGATGGTGCGACAAGACTGGCAAGTTTGTATTCCCAAAAAAGTAGGTCGGAGTTTGTCCCCAAACTCCGTCCCTGTGCGAGGCCTGATGAGGTGGAAGTAGTTCTTCCGCCTCACCATGCCAAAACCAACACCTGCCGCCACTCCCTACACCGCTGTCTTCTCACCCTGCCGCCTCTACCGCTATGAGTGGTGGAGCCGCTGGAGTGACGGGCCGTATTGCTTGTTCATTGGATTGAATCCCTCGACGGCGGATGAGCTGCAGGATGATCCGACGGTGAAGCGCTGCATCGACTATGCGAAGCGCTGGGGGTATGGCGCAGTGTGCATGGTGAATCTCTTCGCCTGGAGGGCGACTGACCCTGAAGAGATGAAGAAGCAGCCTGATCCGGTGGGACCAGACAATGACACGACACTTGCCCGGTTGGCGAAGAATGCGGGCATCGTGCTCGCTGCCTGGGGAACGCATGGTGCACACCGAGGCCGGGGCAGGGCGGTGCTCTCGATGGTGCATGGTCTGCACGCTCTTTCGCTGAATCAGGACGGCTCGCCGGGGCACCCACTCTATCTCAAGGCTGAACTCCAACCCTTTGCTCTCAACGATTCCAAACCATGCGCTTAACCTCCATCTTCTTCGACCTCGACGAAACTCTGATTCACTCGGTGCTGGCTGAAGGGAGTGCGGGGACGTGCCCTGCGGACGCTGCGGTCTTTGGCCCCTATCATTCATGGCTGCGTCCTTGCGCTTTGGATCTTCTCAAAGCTGCTCGCTCGACGGGTGTGGCGACGTTTCTCTGCACAACCTCCGAAAGGCGCTATGCCAGCGGATTGTCGAAGCTGTTTGGCCTCGGCTTTGCCGAAAAGGACATCCTTGGTTACGAACATCTCACGTCGGGCCAGACCCGCCTCGCCCCCGGTGGTGTGCTGATTGATGACCTGGAGCCGGAGCACGAAATCGCACAGTTCAAACAGCAGGTGCTGGGTATTGGCACCGAGCGCTACTGCCAGCTTCCCGCCTTTCGTGGACACCCCACAGATGATGAGACCGAGGTGATTCAAACACTGCATGCCTTCCTTCGCTCCTTCCGCACCGCCCGATGATCGCCACCGCTATGCCTCCTCAACTCCAAAGCCTGCACTGCCCCGCCTGCGGTCACCCCGGCGGTGACATCGTGGGCGAACATGCCTTTGGTGCGAAGATCCACTGCCGCGCCTGCGGCACCACATCTGCACTGGTCACGAACCGGCAGGTGCATGTGCAAAAGACGGGCGACCGCGCCTGCGGAGACTGCGGGCGGATCAATCCACTGCGCACGCGGTTCTGCCAGTGCGGGCGTGATCTACAGCGGGAATGCCGTCGATGCAGGGAGGCCTTTTGTTGTGATGACAAGGTTTGTCCTCACTGCGGGTGGGATCATGATCCTAGCCTGGACGGTGAAGAGGTGATGAATCAACGAGCCGCAGCCCTGAATGAGGCTCTGGATCAGCGGCGCTACCAGGGCTTGGGCCGGTTGGAAGAGGATATTCTCACCGCCTTCCTGCAACGGAAGTCCCTGACCCAGTCCGCCGAACGCGCCTTGAAGCGGTTGCTTCTCAGCGTTTATGAACACGGTCACACCTGCGGCCAGATGAATCGCTGGAATGATGAGCCGGGCATGGCGGAGGTGGACCGCTGGCGCTGGCGAGTAGAGATGATCCATGAACGTCGAGAGCAGTTGGCGGACGCGCTCGAACCGGGTGGAGTCTTGATCGTTCCGTCTTGGGCGGGCAGTGAAGATCGCGTGCTCGACCGGCTCGCTGGGAGCAGCTCATCTGAGTTGAATCCAAGTTGGATCTCCTTAGCGGCCGGGATTTTCCTCTGGATTCAGCTAACCAACATGGACTTGCCGCGTTGGGGCTTTCTTCTCGCCGTGATCTTGTCCGCCCTGGCGGTTGTCTTCCACAATCAAGGCCAAGGGTCCCTCACCGAAAAACTGAAACAGGCCCAAGCCGCCGCTGAAACTCAGTGGCAGGCGTGGTTGAACGAATACGACATCCCGCCCCGCCCATCCAGCACCTCCCCCAACACACTCGCGACGTCATCCTCTGAAAACAGATGAATTCGACTCTCGATACCATTGCGCCTTTGCTCACTTCGCTCTCACCCCTGGAGGTGGAACGTGGCCTTGCACTACTAAAGGAGGCGGCGTCTCCGGTCATCTATGAAAAGCTTCTGGAAGGACTGAAGCTTCCACAGGAGCAGGAACGCTGGACTCTTCACAGTTTCCATCTGAGCCCAAATCTTGCTTGCGAAACTGATGATCAGAAGGCGGCAGCTCGGTTGGCAGTCATGCGCGCCACAATAGAAGCGGAGGTCAGTTCACCGGCTTTGGATGCTTACCGCAGCGCGCTAAGGTCTATCAAAAGGCTGGTTCTCCATATGCCACCCCTGTGTCAGGATGTGGGCGCATTGAGATGTCTTCCACAGCTTGAATCTTTGTTCTTGGAGGGACGGGCAGTCATTGATTTCGGCTTCTTGTCCCGTTTGGAAAGCCTCCAGGCGCTAGAGCTTCATCGATGCGACTTTCTGACGGACCTTGAACCCGTGGTATGGAATACTAACCTCCAGATCCTCAAACTGTGGCACTGCGATCACCTTCAGGAGATCGAAGCTCTGAGCAAGCTACCCAACCTGACCGAGCTTAGGCTGGACTATTGCCCAATCATGCAGGGATACAAAGTTATCGGCTCGCTCACTCATCTGCGGGTGCTCAATATTGAGCTTGTGCCTAGAGCTGAAGAGCCCTTCCCATACGACTTGACGTGGGTGGCTATGCTGGGCGTGGAGGACCCCGAAAATCGGTTCAGTGGTAAAAAAGTTTCGAGTTTATGGTGCCGAAGGCTTGAGAGTGACAACCCAAACACTCCAGAACCAAGTGAAAGCCAAAAATGAGTCCATTCACTCCTCTGGTCTTACAGCGCTCACGCCAGGGGCGGCCCATCAAGGAACGTCAGGCCGAAGCGCCAGTGCCGGGCATATGCTTCATCGTGCGTTATCCCACAGGCTGGGTTCCTTTGACCTGGGTTTATGAGTCTGGTTTCCCACCCATGGATCATCCAGAGTTCTGGGAACACCACGCGGTGCCCATTTTGGCGGCGAAGTGGGCTGCTGACAGGAAGACAACACCGGCTCGGCTTGAAGAGTCCCTGCGTCTCCACACCTATGCCTTTCCCCGTGGCCGCATCACCATACACAAGGGCCAAACCCGCGTGCTGCACGGCTCGGACGTCATTCCTCAAATGCGCTTGAGCAGGGCTGCTATCGAATCGGAGTTCAACCTCGTCGAGCCTCTGTGGGAAGACGATGAACACGAGCACTGCCACGAAGATGGTAAAGAGGCTGTGCGGTGGCTTCCGAGCATCAAAGAGGACTGGCCTGCTGTTTAGAACAACGGAGCGATTTCATGCGCCAGCTTTCCCTTGCGAAAAGACCCCTCTAGCGCTCCCTTCGCGCCCCCTTGCCGGAGGCACTCCAGCTTTCGTCATTCGTCATTCCCAAATTCGTCATTCCACCACCATGTCCACCGACGCCAAGAACCCTATCGCGCAAATGGAGAAGATCGTTTCTCTCTGCAAGCGCCGCGGCTTTATCTTTCAAAGCAGCGAGATCTACGGCGGCTGCGGCGGCATCTGGGACTACGGCCCGCTCGGTGCCGAGCTGAAGCGCAACCTGCGCACCGCCTGGTGGAACACCATGACCCGCGAGCGTGAAGACGTGCTCGGCCTCGATGCCTGCATCCTCATGAACCCCGCCATCTGGAAAGCCAGCGGCCATGTGGATACCTTCGCCGACCTCATGCGCGAGTGCTCGCTGACGAACAAACGCGTGCGTGCTGACCACGTCGATCCGCAGTCCGGCACTGTGCTGAAATACAGCGGCGCTCAATCCCCCACCGGCTGGCGCTGGGATCGCACCATCACCGCGCTGACCAAAAGCGGCGAGCACATCGAAAGCTTCCGCAAACGCATCCGCGCCCTCATTGCCCAAAACGCAGGTGAATCCGCTGGCAAGCCCGAGGAGATCGAGTTGCTGAATGAAGAGAAGATCGACACCGTGAGTGGCAGCGTCGATTTCCATCCTGAAACCGGCGGCATCCTCGGCGAGGCGCGTCCCTTCAATCTCATGCTCAAGACCTACCTCGGCCCCACCGCGACCGAGGCTGACGTCACCTACCTGCGCCCCGAAACCGCCCAGGCCATCTTTGCGCAGTTCAAGAACGTCTTCGACTCCAGCCGCGTGAAGGTGCCCTTCGGCATCGGCCAGATCGGCAAAGCTTTCCGCAACGAAGTCACGCCGAAGAACTTCACCTTCCGCAGCCGCGAGTTCGAGCAGATGGAGCTCGAGTTCTTCATCAAGCCCGACGAAGCCGTCGAGATCATCAGCGGCGAGGTCGCGAAGTGGCATGAAGGCGCTGATTTGAGCGAACCGCAGCCCAATTGGGGCTGGGAGCTGTGGCACCGCTACTGGGTTGATCAGCGCACGAAATTCTATGAAGGCATCGGCCTCGGTGGCGTGCTGGAATACTACTGGCAGACGCCGGAGGACCTCGCCCACTACGCCCGTGCTTGTGTGGACATCCTCTGCGAGTTCCCCTTTGGAACCGAAGAGCTGGAAGGCATCGCCGCCCGTGGCGACTTCGACCTTTCCGCGCATCAAAACGCCAGCGGCAAGACCCAGGAAGTCTTCGACGAAGACCTCAAAAACGCCGCCGCCAAGCTCACCGACGAGCAGAAGGAAGCCCTCATCCAGAAGCGTCTCGCCGCCGAAGCTGCCAAGACCAAGGGCCAGCCTCTGCCCGAAGCCGCCGTCCGTGCTTGGTTCGAGCGCCTCTTCAAAGGCAGCTACGTCCCCCACGTCATCGAGCCCTCCGCCGGTCTCGACCGCATGGCGCTGGCCGTCATCGCCAAAGCTTTTGAAGAGGCCGAGAAAGTCGATGAAAAGGGCAAGAAGGAAGTCCTCACCGTCCTCCGCTTCCACCCGCGCGTGGCCCCGATCAAAGTCGGCGTCTTCCCGCTGCTGAAGAACCGCCCTGAAATCGTCGCCAAAGCCCGTGAAGTCTATGCCCTGCTGAAGAAGCACATGAACTGCTTCTACGACGAGACCGCCAGCATCGGCCGCCGGTACGCCCGCCAGGACGAAGTCGGCACGCCCTTCGGCATCACCATCGACTTCGACACCCTCGGCGAAAAAGGCCCCGAACTGCTCGACACCGTCACCCTCCGCCACCGCGACAGCAACGAGCAGGAGCGCGTGAAGATCAGCGACCTGCTCGGGAAGCTGCTGCCGCTGGTGTCATAGAAGAACGCGCGCATCATCCGTCTGCCCGGGCCTCAGGCTCGGGCAGAAAATAGTCCTGCTGGCGAGAAGAAGTGAGTCTGCGGACCGGACGAACGAGAACCAACAGAACGTCACCAGACCGACTCAGGTGAGCTGACGCGATTGAGGAGAGCTGGCTTGATTCGTGACGTGGGATTGCGGGAGGCAACGGAGGCGGTTCATTGGAATATTGCGTTCAGATGTCGTTTCGACATACTCTCACGCATGTCATGATCATTCTTGCCTCCGACTTCACCAGCTTCTTCGAAGCGCTGCTTTGGTGGGCGGTGAACGGCTTCTACTCCGTCATGCTGTTGATCACTGGAATCAGCCTCATCGGACGCAAAGGAACAAAATCGAATGATGATCTCACCCGTTCACTGGTTCTCGGTGGCATTGTTCTATTGTTCGCTCTCGCTCTATTGGCCTGGCAACTTCTAGGCAGAACTCATCCCGAGTGGGTGGATTTTCGGTTCTTCGCTGTCGTGTCAGCCTCGCTTTGGTCCCTGGCATTGCTGCTTCGCTGGTATCAGCGCCGATAGCTATCTACTTCACCGCCACACCCGCCGCCTTCCGAATCTTCATCAGCATCGGGAAGCTCGTCTGCAAGGTGGCGCTGTCGTGCTCGCTGCGGGCGCTGCTGAGGGCGGCGTGGATGAGAGTGTCCTGATTTTGGACCCAGTTGGCGGCGCGGAAAAAGATAGGGCGTTCGTTTTCTTTTTCGCGGATCTGCACGCCGTTAAGGCCGATATCATCGACGATGACGCCGTGCGGCAGGCCATGCACGTCGAGGTTAATGAGGCCGTCGTTGCCCTGACGCACGGCGCGAATCCATGCCTTTACGGTCTGGCCGGGGACGAGAGTGATTTCGAGAGGCTTGGTCTCGTCTTTGATCTCGCGCATGACGGCTTTGCCACCGTTGTCGGGCTCCATGACGATGATGAACTTCGGCGCGGCACCGAGCGTGACTTTGCCGAAGGTTCCGGCGTCGTGCGTGATGCTTTTGCCCTTCGCGGTGATCTTGAGCTTGCTCCAATCGGCATCCGCTTTGGCATCGGGCGCGGCATGGAGTGAGCCGCTGATCAAATCATGCCCCGCTTCGATGATGAGCGGCGACGAGGCGTAATAACCGGTGGGCAGGCCGGTGATGTCGATCTGGATGGGATCATCGAAGTCATCGACACGATCGGCGCGGAAGGAGAAGCCAATGGAGGCTCCGGGCATGACGGTGGGGTTCGCGCCGGCGAGTTTGACGCTGAAGTCGGGCTTCGGCTCGCGGATGGTGAGGGCATAGACAAAACGCTCGCCGCTCCAGCCGCGTGTGTCGGTGACTTTGACGACGTAACGGTCATCGGCAGGCGCGGTGAAGGTGAGGCGCGAGTCGCTGCCGAGCTTGCGGTCGCCGCTGTCGTCGTTGGAGTAGTTCAGCGTGAAGACGGGCAGTCCATTCGGCACGATCTGACTGCCGATGGGCCGTGGCTCGACGACGTAGCAGGGTTCGTCGAGCGAGTGAGAGGTGGCGCTGGTGTCGAAGTAGGCGCGGCGTTTGCCGCCGTTGATGTAGAAGAAGCAGCCGCCATCCGGCCCGCGCGGCATGCGCACGATCTTCATCACGTCGCCATTGAAATAGACGAACTCGTTCAGCTCCATCTCCTCCCAGTTTTGCAGGCGGATGTCCGGGTTGTTGGCATCGACGCTGCGGAAGTTGTTGTAACTGTCACGCACGGCCTGGAGTTGCACGCGCGGCACGGGCTCTCCTTTCGCGTCGAGGATGTCGAGCTTGGTGTCGGCAGGTGAGCCTGCCAGCGCGGAGAGGGTCTCGATGATCCACGTCTGGCCTTTTTTGGCGTCGAAAGCGAAGTGATCGGTGTCGGCGACAGCTTGCTTCATGAGTCTGCCATTCACTGTTGAGGGCAAAGTCACGACCTGCGCCGTCTTCACGTCGTCATTGCCTTCTTTTTCTGCGATCTGCGTCAGTCCGCTCACACGCAGCACCGGCATCGAGCGAAAACGCAAGGCCTTCACATCAAGCGGCACGTTGATCATGCCTTCTTTGTCGGGCTTCATCATCACATTGGCTTTGTCGCCGAGATGATGGCCGATGAGCGTGACTTTGGTGTCCTGGCCGATCTGCGCGGCGAGTGGCGACCACGCGGTCACATATGGCAAGGTGCCGATGGTGAGGCGATAGATGTGATTCGCGCTGCCATCCATCGTCGTGTTGCTCACGAGCACGATGTAGTCGCCATCGGCAGGTGCTTTCCATGCAAGGAACGGATCGCTGCCGCTGTCGAGACCGCGATTCACCGCGAGCACCGTGTGGTTCGTATCCATGATCTCCAGCGCCGGCGATTTCGCCGTGCTGCCGACCTGCGCGGCGGCAAGATCGAGCACGAGTTCCTCGCCTGCCTTTGCGTGGATGCGATACGCGTCGTGCTGGCCGATCTCCATCAGGGTGCCCCATAGACTGGCGGGCAATTTGGCGACAACGACCGGCGCAGCTTTGAAATCAGCGGCGGTGGAAGTCGTGGGCGCGATGTCATCGGCATAGAGTTTCACTTTCTCCGTCTCGCCCTGAGCTGTGCGAGCGGAGACTTCATAACCACCACGCGGCAGGTCAGCGGGCACTTTGATTTTGAACACGAGCTTCGTCGGCGAACTGGCGGCGGCATCAATGGTAGGTTTGAGACGTGCATCGGCGAACTGCACCGTGGCATTCGCGAGTTCTTTGCCGGTGATGATCAACTGCTGCTCCATGCCGTTGTGCAAACCGCGTGGCGTGATGGTTGTGATCGTTGGTTTGGCAGCCATCGCGGCCTTTTTCGCGGCGACTGGCTTGGCTGGCGCGGGTGCCATCACGGCCTTGCCCGTGGTGGATTCATAGACGCTGAGGCTGCCATCGATGCGACCGGCGACGAGCTGCGCTTTGTCGGTGAAGGCGAGCGCGGAGGACCAGTCGGGTTGTTTTTCGAGCGGGATTTTTTCGGTGAGATCGGCGGTGCTCCAGAGCTTGAGCGACTTGTCGGTCGAGGTGGAAGCGAGCAGTTTGCCGTCGAGCGACAACGCGAGCCGCAGGATGCCGCCTTCATGCGCAAAGCGACTGATAACGATCTTGTTCGTGCCTTCCTTGGCATCGGCGCTGATGTTCCAAAGGCGGATGCGATTGTCGGAACCGGCGGCGAAGAGCTGCTTGCCATCGGCGCTGAATACGACGCTCGTCTGCTCCTTCGTCGGCTGCGAAAGCGTCTCGAGTCGCTGGCCAGTCGGGATGCTCCAGAGCTTCACCGTGCGGTCCGCGCTGGCGCTGGCGAGCACCTTGCCATCAGGGCGGAAAGAGAGACCGTTCACCGCGCCGTTGTGGCCTTTGAGCAGCGCGACTTCTTTGCCCGTCGCTGTGTCCCAGAGGCGGATTTTTTGATCGTAGGCTCCGGTGGCGATCAATTTGCCATCGGGCGAAACAGCGAGCGCATACGCGGCATCAAGATGACCTTCAAAGGACTGCTGCAAGGTGCCGTCGCTCGTCTTCCAGCGCTTCACCTCGCCCACGATGCCCGCTTCGCCGCCTGCGGCATACACGGCGTCGCCATCCGGGGAAAACGCGACCGCGTTGGCCTTGCCTTTGATGCCCGTGAGCTTGCGAATCACCGCCCGCGTGACCGGATTGAGCAACTCGACCTCGCCGTAACGTCCCACCGCAATGAGCTGCACCTTTGGCGAAAACGCCACCGCCTGGATCGACCGTTTCGGCGGCACGGTTGGCATGATCTTCGGCGTGATGACCTCCTTCGGCATCGGCTTGCCTTCCGCGATGATCGGACCTTTCGCGCCTGCATCGATCCACGCTTTGATCAGCGCGATCTCCTCCGGCTTCAGCTTCTCACGCTTGCCCGGCGGCATGAATTCGTTCTTCCCACCGCGACCCGAGCGGCCTTCGAGAAACTTCACCAACAGCGACTCGTCCGCCTTCCCCGCCACAATCGCCGCGCCCTCCTCGCCGCCCTTCATGAGCGCCGCAAAGGTGTCCAACGCGAACTCCCCATCCGCGTCGTCCGCGCTGTGGCAGTCGATGCAGTAAGTGTCCCAAAGCGGGGCGATCTGCTTCGAGTAGTCCACGGTTTGGGCGTGGGTGACCGCCGTGAGCAGTGCGAGAAGAATGGGAGTGAGGAGACGCATAGGAAGGGTGAGGTGAGGGCTGCGTGCTCGTGGTTCAGTGATTAAACAAAAACTCCTTCGATCCCATCAAGCTCCAGAAGATGTCTTCGAGCGTGGTGCGGCGGTCGTCGGGTTTGGCGGTGGCGAGGAGTTCGATGGCTTTCGTTTTTTCGCGCTCGGTGGGTTCGCGAGTCAGCGTCACAAGGTAGGCTTCTTCGATGATCTTGGCGTCGGGCTGCTTGCTGGCGAGGAGGGCATCGAGACGGTTGTCTTTTTGGGAGAGCTTGAGGTTCAGGGTCTCGCCATTCGCGATGTGGAGGGCCTGGGCCATGCTGGGTTCGTTGGTGCGCTCGCATTCGCAGGTGGCGACGCGGTCGGCGCGGCCGAAGCTCTTGAGGAAGTAGCTGGCGATGTTGCTGTCGGGCAGTTGCAGGGCGCGGAAGCCCATGGGGTAGCTTTCGCTGGTGCCTTTGTTGGCGTTGCGTTTGTCGATCTTGAACGTCGTGGGCGCGGCGGTGACTTGCGAGATGGTGTCGAGCAGGATTTCGGCCTTGAGACGACGCGGGACGTAGTGCGAGCCGTAGCGGAGGTCGGTGATGTTTTCGGGCAGAGTGATGCTGCTGCGCTGGTAGGTTTCGCTTTGCAAAATGGTGCGCATGAGGGCCTTCAAATCGAATTTGTGCTGCACGAGATGCGTGCACGCGGTGGCAAAGAGTTCTTCGTTGCTGGCGGCGTTGGTGACGCGGAGGTCATCGACGGCTTCGACGAGGCCGGCACCGAAGAAGTTGGCCCACACGCGATTCACGATGGCGCGTTGGAAGAGTTTGTTGTCGGTACCAGTGAGCCAATTGGCGAGCACGATGCGGCGGTCCTCGGTGGAGGTCATCGAGATGGGCGTGGTGACATCGAGCGGACGCGGTGGCGGTGGTTTGCCGGTGAGCGGCGCGACGAGGTCGCCCTGCGTGTCGGAGAACAGCACGCGCTCATCGGCCTGCGTGCCGTTCTTGGTGCGGACGCGGGCGAACAGATTGGCGAAGCCGTAATACTGCTCGTTGGTCCACTTCTCCATCGGGTGGTTGTGGCACTTCGCGCAGCCGATGGAAGTGCCGAGGAAGGCGATGCTGACGGTTTCCGCGCACTTGGTGGGCTCGTCGTTGAGGACGAAGAAATTCACGCCGCCATGCTCGAGCGTGCTGCCGGTGGCGGTGAGGAGATCGCGCACCATGGCGTCCCACGGCGTGTTCGCGGCGACGTGACGGCGGATCCAGTTGTAATACGACCACATCGCCTCGGGCATGAGTTTGTCGCCATTGACGAGCAGCAGATCGCTCCAGCGATGCGACCAGTAATCGACGAACTCAGGCCGCTGCAGCAGCGAGTCGATGAGGCGGTCACGTTTGTCGGCGGTCTTGTCCACGAGGAAGGCGCGGGTTTCATCGAGAGTGGGCAAAACGCCGATGGTGTCGAGAAACGCACGGCGCAGGAACTCGTGATCCTCGGCGCGGACGGATGGCGGGATGTTCAACTCGCGCAGTTTTTTCAGCGTGAGTTCGTCGATAAAGTTGCGCGGCTTCAGCGCGGCGAACGCTGCAGGATCGACGTTGCTGGCGTTTGGAATCGTGATGGTGGCGAGCGCGAGGCGGCTCAGATACCACGCGCTAACGCTGCCTTCGCCGCTGCCGGTGGTTTTGATGAGGCCGTTGTCATCGACCGTGGCCACGCTGGCATTGGTGGCGTTGTACTTGGTCCAGCGCGTGACGTCCTCGCTGTGGCCGTCGCTGAACTTCGCGGTGACCTTGAGCTGCACCGTTTTGCCCGCCTGAGTGACCAGATGCGGATGCGAGACCTCCAGCGAAACAATGCGCGGATCATCCGCCTTCGGCCCCGGCGCACCGGCGGCGATCCAGTCGGAGATGGCTTTGTACTCTGGCGAGTTCACCTCGAAGCGCTTGTCGCCCTTGTGCGGCACCAACTTGGTCGATTTGAGCAGGAACAAGCTGCGCGCCGGATCTTCCATCGTGAGCCTGCGGCCATTCGCGCTGCGCGTGATCGAGATCCAGTCACCCTCGTCATCGAAGCCACGCAAGGAAAGGCGGAAGCCGCCCTGACCTGCGGCAGCTCCATGACACGCACCCATCGCACAACCGTAACGCGTGAGGATCGGCTGGATGGTGTTGCGGAAGGACGGGACTTTGGCGGCGTGAAGCGTCGAAGTGAGAAGGGCAAGCAAGATGAGATGACGAGACATCATGAATCAGACGCGATGGGGTTTAGCGGGTGAGGGCACCCGCGCTCCGGGTTTACGCAAACAGCTCTTTGATCGCCTGCGTGCCGAAATCGACGACAGGATACGGCCTTCCCTGCGGACCGGGGAGTTCGGTGTGGAGATCGACGCCGAGGGCTTGGTAGATGGTGGCGACGATTTCTTTGGGCGCGACAGGGCGCTCGGTGGGGTAGCCGCCGATGTCGTCGGATTTGCCGATGACCTCTCCGCCTTTGACGCCGCCGCCGGCGAAGTTCACGGTCCAGCAGTTCGGCCAGTGGTCACGACCGCCGGCAGGATTGATCTTGGGCGTGCGGCCGAATTCGGCGAGGCAGGTGACCATGGTGTCATCGAGCATGCCGCGCTGGAAAAGATCCTCGATGAGGGCGCTGTAGCCCTGATCGTACATCGGGGCGACGATGTCGCGCATGCCTTCGATGCTGGTGAAGGGCTTGGAACCGTGGATGTCCCAAGTGATTTCTCCAAAGACCGTGATGAAGGTATTTACGGTGACGAAACGCACACCGCGCTCGACGAGACGACGCGCGAGCAGGCAGCTCTGGCCGAAGCGGTTCAAACCGTAGCGCTCGCGCACTTTGAGCGGCTCCTTCGTCAGATCGAAGGCCTCGCGTGCCTCGGTGGAGGTCATGATGCGGTAGGCGGATTCGAAATTGCTGTCCATGAGCTTCGCCTGCTCGCTGTATTCGAAATTCCGCACGCTGCTATCCACCAACTCGCGCATTTCGCGGCGGCGCTCCATCCGCACCTCGCTGATTTCCTTCGGCGGCAGCAGATCGGGCACCTTGAAGTCCTTTTCGGACGGATTCGCGTTCAGGACGAAAGGATCATACGCCTTGCCGAGGAAGCCCGCGTCTTGGCCGTGCGGCATGTTGCCGCCGGTGGGGCCCATCGTTTCCGGCAGGATGATATGCGCGGGCAGATCGCTGCGGCGGCCTTGGAGGAATTCGAGAGCGCTACCGACATGCGGCGTGTTCACGCCACCGGTGAAAAGGCGGCCCGTCTGCATCATCTGATGCCCCGTGTCGTGCACCGCGGCGGCCGTGTGATAGCAGGAACGCACGAGGCTGAACTTGTCTGCGATCTTCGCGTGCAACGGCAGGATCTCGGAGATCTCGAAGGCATTGCTCTTCGTGCGGATGGGCTTGAAGGGGCCGCGAATCTCGCTCGGCGCGTCCGGCTTCATGTCCCACAGATCCTGCTGGCTCGGCGCACCGAGGTTGAAGATCATGATGCATGCCTTGTTGCTCTTCTTGGGGTCCACCTTGCCCTCCGCCTTCAATTTGGCGAAACCGGGCATCGTGAGGCCGATAGCGCTCAAAGCGCCTGCGGAGAGGAAATCACGGCGTGTCACACCATCGCAGGTGGTGACAGCGGCTTTGTCAGTGAAGGTGAACATGGTCGTGGAAGGCTTGTTGGTTGACGGCGCAAAACGAAACAACGCGCAAAAGATTACGTCCTGAACATACGCAGCATTGCCCAGCATATGAATGGACGATCCAGCTTTTGGAAATGTGCCTTCCGAACCTTGTAAGAAGGGGCGGATTTATTCGAGTCTGGAATATCCAGCCTTCTGGCATGAGCTGCGGATCAACACGGAGGAGAACTCACTTCTTGCCTTCGTCCATGAAATCGAGCGCCTTCTCCAGCCACTCCTTGGCGGGTGCACCGTGGCCCTGGCCTGGAATATCAAAGAGTTTCACATGCTTAAACTCATTCGCCTTGAAGCCCTGTTCATAGATGGCGGTCGTGTTGTCACGATTGAAATCTTTGTCCCCGGTGACCAAAACGATTCGTGACTCGTTCTGCGCATGGGTGGCGATCTCGGGATGCGGAATGTAGCGTGCTTCGTAAGTGGTGCCGTCCTTGCCCTGGGTTGGGAAAAAGAAGTTCGCCCCCATGAAGCAGACCGCCCCGCTAAACATGTCCGCATAGGCGACCGCGAGCATGGAAGCCACACGCGAGCCACCCGAGTGACCGCTGACATACACGCGCGCCGGATCGATCGTGTAGAGCTGCCGCATCTGGTCATTCGCCGTGATGGCGAGCTGCATCCTGCCAAAGACCTCCCGGCTGTTCCCTGCGCCCTGTGCGCCGATGAAAATGAGTTTTCGATCTGCCAGCACCTTTTCCCAGTCGGCAGGCAGGGCGCACTTGTCGTTCGGGCTGATCCAGATGAAGAGGCCGTGCGGCACCTCCTTTTTGTAGGACCTCGGCACGATCACTTCATAACGTTCCCGGCTCAGATCCAGCGCCGCAGGTGTCTCCGCAGAGCGGAGGCGCATCTTCAACTGATCGGCCCCAGCCATCGGCGTGCCTTCCTTGAAGGTCATGGGGCTGCGCTGGCCTTCCTTGATTTTACCGCCTGATTCAGGCTGGGCGGCGGCAAAGATGGGAAGGCAGGCAAAAAGGAAGAACAGGCTGAGGCGCATGGGACGATCATCGAAGCGGATTTCCTGGCGCGTGTCGATGATGAAAATGGAGAGCTGAAAAGAACTGCGATCGTCATGGACAAAGCCTGTTTTCACACTGGCAACAGCCTGAGTTCCGTGCTCCGCATCGCATCATGAACGACCGTGAGCAGCAATCAGGTCTCGAGACAGACGATGACCCATTCGCAGAAAGGGGCAAATTTCACTGGTCATGGCATGGAGCCCTTGTCGTCACGCTCGGAATTCTGGCGATCAGTCTGATCATGAAAACAGATCTGCCGCGCGTGACATCGCCTCCTGTTCAGATGGAGGAAAGAATCGACCATCGTATCGATCTGAACTCGGCGACCCTGACCGAGCTGGAGACTCTTCCCAACATCGGCCCCGTGAAGGCGCAGCGCATCATGGACGCACGTCCATTCGATTCTGTGAATGATCTGCTGCGAGTTCCGGGCATGGGGCCGAAGACATTGGAAGCCCTGCTTCCGTTTATCCGAGTGAGCGCTGAAGGATCAAAGTCAGATTGATTAAACTTGTCACCGCGTCGGCAAACCGGCTCACTACGGAAGCTCCGGCAACCATTCCACAAAAGGCATTCCCAATGATCAATCCGAGCACCGTCATCTTCGCCATTCAGGCAGGCATCAAAGTGGTGACCAAGGTCCGCCAGATCGCCATCGACAAGACGAGTGAAAAGTCACTGGTCACGCCTGCGGGGCTGCTGGTGGGAGATGAGCTGGAGTCGGCGGCGAGTCATTATTTTGATCAGCACCCCGAGCTGGCACCGGCGAATGAAACCGAGCAAGTGAATGCCTATCAGGCCATCATGCAGATCGAATCGGGTGCGACTCAAAACGTGCGCGAGATGATGAAGCAGCTCGGCCCGATCAGTCAGGTGAAGGCGGGCACTGGATCACGCCCGGCCTTGCAGCGCTTGCTCGGCATGGTGGCGGAGATCGCGGTGGATTACTTCACGCTGCACCCGGACAAGCTGGGCAAGAATCAAGGTTCGCGGCAAGTGCTGGCGGCTTTCATCAGCAGGCTGGATGAGGTGGAGTTTTCAGAAGCCATGCCTCGTGACCTCATCGAGCAGGTCATGCATGCCTCGCTGAGCACTCTAGGGGATCAGGTGACGCTTATCGATGATGATCGCCGCGTGCAAGTGCTGATCGGCGGTGTCACGCAGGCTCTGCTCGGCGACTACGATCAGCTCACCAAAGCCTCCGATCAGATGAAGCGTGGCCAATTGATCAAGCGCATTTCCTCCAGCGTCATGCGCGGTGGTGCGGCTGCCTTCACAGGCAATGTGGACCTCTTCATGCCGGGCGATGCCGGGGCCACGTTCGTGGTGAAGTCCACGCTCTCCGGCATCGTGAAAGGCATTGAGGGGAAAGAGGATCTCTTCACCAACGAATCCCTCGAACTCATTTACCAAAACGCCCTCGTGGCTGTGGCCGAGAACAGCACCGTCTTTACCGATGACGCCCTGCTTTCCTCCATGATCAAAAACACTGTGGCCGCACTTACAAGCAAGCAGGCGCAGAGCGTCTTCGGTCAGGAAACCGTCTCCGCCATCGTGCAGGCGGCGCTCGTCACCGTCACGGAAAACATCGAGACACTGGTGGATGCGGACTCGCCCGAGAAGCAAGTGCTCGCCGATGCCGTCACCGCACTGGCGAACGGTCTCGGGCAAAAGCTTGCGGGCAAAGCATCCGCCCGCGAGCTGCTCTCGAAGAAGCAGTTAGTTGGGCTCACGAGCCTCGTCTTTGCAGAAGTGGCGCGGCATCCTGAGCAACTGCTGCATCGCGTCGGCGACGATGAACTCAAGACCGTGCTCGCCCAGATCGTCGGCTCCACGGCGAAGGCGCTCGGCGATGATCCGAAGCGTCTCGTGAATGGAGCGAGCTACATAACGCTCGTGCAGGCAGCTTTGAAAACAGGCCTGCTGAATGCGGACAAGCTGCTCGATCTCGACACGACGAAGGTCAGTACAAACCTCTTGTATCAAGTCATCAAGGAAGCGGCCGACGCCGTGAGCCAGCACCCTGATCCGCGCCGCCTCGCGAGCCGTGAAGTCTTCGTCACCACCGTCACCAGCATCCTCCCCATCGTCTCCGCGAACCTCGATCCCCTGCTCGGCAAGAGAGTGAAGGAGCCCGTGAAAGCCACCGTCCGCATCATCCTGGATCAGGCCTCCAGCGGAGCGTTGAAAAACTTCGTCAATGGAGCCAATCTCGCCCCACTCATCGAGCAGATGCTGCTCAAGGTACTACGTGAGGAACTCGCCACGAGCGACGCTACCGCCGTCATCGCCACTGCCAAGCTCATCA
>JBILPY010000286.1:0-5769 GCA_044373575.1 Prosthecobacter sp.
CGCAGCCTTGCGACCTGAACTACAAAGTATGGGGCGAGACGGCGACGGAGGATTTCTATTTCTACCCCGACGGCTTCGGTTCGCGCACCGTCACCCTGCAAACCGAACCGAAAGCCGAATACGAAATCGAGGAACTGCTCATCCTCACCCCGCCCGCCGCCTATCCGCTCCGCGTACTGCCGGAGAACCTCATCGATGTGCTCTTCCGCGATGGCACGAAGCACGAGTTGAAGTTCCCCCTCCTCGATCAGGAGCGAGATTACGAGAAGCTGCTCTCCGGCGAACTGCCTCCACTCTACCGCATCCGCTTTGGCACGCACGAGCCCTTATCGGCGATCTATTTCAACCCCGGCTGGACGCGCCTGCCCTCGACCGCCTACCGCCCGTTCTACAGCCAGGGCCAGATGGTCACGCCGTTCTACTGGGGCAATCATCTCCCGCTCGCCCGGCGCAAGCCCACCGGCCACAACATCGACGACCTCGCCTCGATGACCCCCGCGCACAACGCCATGATGTCCTGGGGCCACCGTCGTCCGCAGCCCTTGGAAAGTCGCACCGCCGACATGCCAGATGCCCTCGGCGTCACCCGCAAGATGCAGGTCGAAAAATGGGCCTGGCTCATCGGCCTCAGCGACGCCGATGACGCCCGCCTCCTCGAATGGTCCCGCAGCTTCACCACCCCGCCACCCATCGAGGCCCAAGGCGCACGCTTGCAAAGCCCATCCTACAACACCGAACGCCGCGCCACGCTCCTCACCGTCGAAAAGCCCGTCGTCTCGCTCACGATCACCCCGACCACGCCCTGCGTGCATCCCGTCTTCGAGCTTCAAAACGCCCCGAAGACACTCTCACGCGTGGAACTGAACGGACGCGAACTCGCCGCCACCGACTACGCCTGGGACGGCCGCGTTTTCTGGCTCAACGCCACCCTGCGAAAACAAGCCCAACTGCGGCTGAGGTTCAGCGAATAGCCCCAAATACACCCCGCATTCCATCAACCCGACAAGCGAAACCATGAAAACCAAACCCGCTTTCTTCACGGCCTGGTCTCTATTCGTCGTCTTTGCAGCAGGTGCTTTGACGATCCATTTACTCCAGGAAAAAGCACGTCACGCCGCGTCCGACGTATTCGAAAAGGCACGGTCTGAACTGACTGAAAGGCTGGCATCCGTTGCACAGGAACGCGATGCGCTCAGGAGAAGTGTTGTTGGCCTCCAAGAGGAAACAGCGCGTCTGCGCCGCCTCAGCTCGGAACAGGCAACAATCCAAAGGGAACATCAGGATTCGACCAGCAACAACCGAACCTCTTCCGGACGTGAACCGATCCAAGACACGCCGTTTATGCAGGCCGTTCTCGGCCTCACTGCAAAGGCAGCTGAACTGAATCAGCACTTTCTCAGCAGACCCAACGCGGCAATCCCTGAAATGGGGTTTTTGGCAGCCAGCGACTGGTTCAAACTCGCCGAAACCGCCGACCTCTCGACTGAAGCTGGCATCCGAAAGGCACTCTCGGAAACTCGACGACTTGCCAAGAAACAGTTCAGCCTGACTGCCGTTGATGCCCTGCGCGCCTACACAATGGCCAATGGCGGGAGGTTCCCGAACTCGCCCACGGAACTTGCACCGTTCTTCAATGACCCCGTCCAGGGCGTCCTCGACCGCTACCAAATCCGAAGGATGCCTGGGACGCCCGGAACCGGCGTGCTTCAGGGGGAGATCGTGATGGACGAGAAATCGCCTGTAGATCGAGAGATCGATACACATTTCTATGTCACCCCCAGGAGCTACTACTCCTTCCAGATCGGCGACTACCAAGAGAATAGTGATCCCGACCGCAAATGGGCGACACATTGAGGCCCCACTCACTCCCAGACGCCCGTCCTACCACACCGAACGCCGCGCCACGCTACTCACCGTCGAGAACCCCGTCGTCACCCTCACGATCACCCCGACCACGCCCTGTGTGCATCCCGTCTTCGAGCTTCACGACGCCCCGAAGACGCTCTCACGCGTGGAACTGAACGAACGCGAACTCACCGCCACCGACTATGCCTGGGACGGACGCGTTTTCTGGCTGAACGCCACCCTTCGAAAACAGGCCCAACTGCGATTGCAGTTTGCAGCCCATTGACATGCCCGCGCATCCATCCTCGCAAGCCTGTTTGCATCTAGAGACCGGCACGAATGATCCAACGGTCGAACAAGCCATCTATCGTCATTTCCCCAACGACCCCGCTGCCGCGCTCGCCTTGCTTCCATGCATCCCTTGCGAAAACACACGCATGAAAATGTCCACCCTCATCGCACAAAGCTGGGCACGGCAAGACATCAACACCGCCTGGAACGCCGTCGCCCGATCCCCGCTGAACGCCACCGAGAAGCAAATCATGTTCAACGAACTCTGGGGATGAATCACCATGCCCTCCGCGCCGGACAACCACGACGACGCCGAGCGCATCCGCGATGCGGTTGCCGAGAAAGCATGCAGAACTCCGGTGGCGCAGGGTTCACCAAGTAAGGTCTGGCTTATGAGAGCGGGATCAGCCGGAAACACATCTGCAAGATCGATGGGCTGATCCATGCGCTGAGACGATGAATGAAACGTGGCGGATCAAACGGCATCTTCGGAGCCGTTCATCATGACACTCATGAATCGCCGCCATTTCCTCAACCGCACTGCAGGCACGATCGCTGCATCGTTGCTTCCGGCCTCAGCGGCCAATGCGAACGCGAAGACCGTATGGGGCATCGCGGAGCTTTGGCAGTGGTTGTATGAGAAGCAGCAGACGAGCGGACATGACTCCGCAGACTGCTTGCAGGCACATCTGGATCATGGCATCCGGCATGTCATGTGGGCGCTGGGGCGGAGCACGCTGGATTACCAGAGCGCGCTGCCGACTTCGACGATGTATGCGGGAGACACGCGGCCAGAGACAAAGGTCATCGGCGATTCATTCCGTCACGAATGCTCGCTGCGTGCGGCGCTCGCCTTTGCGGCGAAGAACGACATGGTCATCTACGGTCGTCTCGGCATGAATCGCCACTATGGCGACTCGCTAGGCGGTGCCTTGCGCTCGAAATACATCGCCGCGCATCCTGAGTGGATGGAGCGGCATCGCGGCGGGCAGGTGGATGGCACGAAGGTCAGCTTTGCCATTCCCGAGTATCGCGCGGAGCGCATCGCCGTGCTGATGGAGGTGGCGCAAATCGGTGCGCATGGCCTTTGCCTCGACTTTTGCCGTCAGCCGCCGGTGGCGCGTTATCATCCGCACATCCTCGATCCGTGGCTGAAGGCAGGTCACGCTGATCCGAGGCAGATGCGCACCAGTTCGCCCGAGTTTCGCGAATGGGCGCAGCATCGTGCGAGCTTCGTGAATCTCTTCATGCGCGATCTCCGCGTCCAACTCCGCGAGCTGGAGCAAAAAACCAAGCGCAAGGTGCCGGTGATGGTTCGCATCCCCGAAGCCACGCTCGACATGAACCTGATGGAAGGTCTGGATCTGCGCACCTGGCTCAAGGAAGGCTGGGTGGATGAGATCGCCCTCGATCCGCTGTGGATCTGGGACTTCGACTATCCTGATGCCGCCAAGTCCTACCTCGAACTGGCCCGTGCGCACAACGTGAAGCTCTACGGCGGCACCAACACCACGGCAGGCAAAGGCATGAAGGCCAATGCACGCGCCTTCCTCGAACGCATCAGCCGAAACTACGCTGAAGGTGTGGACGGCATCGCCCTCTTCCAAACGGACACGGCAGTGCTCAATGCTCAGCTCAAAGGCTTGCTCGGCCCGCTGCTGCCGCGTCTCGGCGATGCGGAGGCGGTTGGCGAGTTGCTCGCCGCAGCTCGAAAGAAGCAGCCGCAGATGAGTGAAAACGAGCGCTGGTTCGGTCTCGACAATCACAGCCTGCTCCCGCAGCTCAGTGGCTCGCCAAAGCTGAGTCTGGAGACGATTTGAAGCTACACAACGGCATCTGACGCCGTCCTTTCTGAATCCGATGAAACACCTTTTTCTCTTCCTGGTCGCCTCGTTTGCCACACTGCACGCCGCCGAGCCTTTCCCGACTCCAGCCGCGTTGTGGAAGGACTACGATCCTAATCAGGGCGCCTTAAAAGAGGAGATCGTGAAGCAAGAAACGCGTGACGGCATCTTCAGCCGGGACTCCTACATCAGCGCGTATGTGCTGGGCGAGGAGATCCGCGTTTACTGCCGCTACAAGGTCAAGACGGGTGCGGCAAAGGCTCCCGGGTTACTGGTGGTGCATGGCTGGATGGGGGCAGCGGAGCCGGATCGGAAGTTTGTCGAAGATGGCTGGGCCGTGATGGCGCATGACTACTGTGGCAAGACGGGGGCACGTCCGCACTTCACGAAGTATCCGGAGAAGTTACGGCATGGGAACATGGATCGGACGGTGGCTGGACCAGCGAGGGCGCAGGATCTGGACGGAAAGCAAATCACCGATCCGAAACAGACTTCCGACTACCTTTGGTATGCGATCCAGCGGCGGGTGCTGAGCTATCTCGAGCAGCAGAAGGAGGTGGATCGTACGCGGCTCGGGGCGACGGGTTACTCGTATGGCGGCACGTTGATGTGGAATCTCGCCACGGATCCGCGCGTGAAGGCGGTCGCGGCTTACTTTGGCATCGGTTACAACGACTACTACCGTAACAAGCAGGTCTGGCTCTACAACGTGCCCTACGTCGAGCCGCCGAAGTCGTCGGGTGAAGAGATCATCCTGGCTTCGATTGTGCCTGAGGCCCATGTGCCGTTCATCACGGCGGCCACGCTGTTTTTGAATGGCTCCAACGATCATCATGGCGGTCACGAACGCGGGCTGGAGAGCTTCAAGAAGTTCCCGAAGCACGTGCCGTGGTCCTTTGCGATCCAGGCCCGCGGACATCACGACACCGAGAAGATCGGGCACAACACCAAGTTCTGGCTCGAAAAGCATGTGCTCGGCAAAGATGTGGCCTGGCCGGAGCATCCGAAGTCTGAGATCCGTCTGGATGCCGAAGGCTTGCCGGAGCTCGTCATCACGCCGGCGTCACCCGACACCGTGCGCAAGGTAGAGCTGTTTTACGCGCTCAAGAACCCATGCAGCTACGCCCGTGCCTGGCGTGACACGCCGGGCGTGCGGCAGGGACAGCAGTGGATCGGCAAGATGCCGGTGCTCAATGTGGACGACTATGTCTTTGGCTACGCCAACATCACCTACGACACGACGATCGTGCGCTCGACCGACTTCAACGCGGCCATCCCTGCCAAGCTCGGCAAGGCGGTGGCCACCGACAAACCATCGAGCGATCTTTCCGGCAGCGGTTACAGTGCCTGGAGCCACATCGCCGAGTTGGAAGGCCCCAAAGGCATCCAAGGATTTCGTCCGACGAACAACGGTCGCGGCTCCGGCACCGAGCAACTGCACGATCCCAAATGGCAGGCTCCGGCAGGTTCTCGGTTGAGCTTCAAGTTCTACTGCACCGAGCCGCAAACGGTGATCTTCACCGCTGCCGATCACAATGCTGCCGAACTGGAGATCACCGCTTCCGACGACTGGCAGGAGATGACCATCGCCCCTGAGCGGCTCATCAACCGCCACAACCAAAAGCCCATGTCGAACTGGTCGAGCGTGGGCAAAATCCACTTTCTACCCAAACAAGGTTCCGACCTCACCAAGGTGATCTTTGCCGATTTCAAATGGGTGCGTTAAGCCACTCTTTTGAGGATCATTTGCGCCGAAGCCCACCCATCAAGAAATCCGCTCATGAGAACG
>JBILPY010000287.1:0-5750 GCA_044373575.1 Prosthecobacter sp.
CGAGACGAATGGCCGGACGGATCTCGTCTTCCCCATCGCCCAGGAAATCTGGGGACTAAACCCGGATACTGGCAAGCTCCGCTGGTATGCCACGCATGGCCTGCCGGGGAATATCTCCCCTGCCCTGATCCAGGATGGAGATGTCGTGTATATGTATGGCGGCTATCCCACGGCAGGCAGCGCCGGGATCAAGCTCGGCGGCAAAGGCGATGTCACGAGCACAAACATGGTTTGGCAGAGCCAAAGCAGCAGCTACGTGCCCACCCCCGTGCTGCATGAAGGCCACCTCTATGTGGTGAACGACGGCGGCTTTGCCTTCTGCATGGAGGCCAAGACAGGGAAGGACGTGTATCGCGAGCGAGTGATGGAAGGCGGCGGACGTGGTCGCGGTGGCAAGCCCTTCTATGCCTCCCCCGTGCTCATCGGCGACAAGCTCTATGCCGTGTCCCGCCGCAACGGCACCTACATCCTCGCCGCCAAGCCGACCTTTGAGAAGATCGCCACGATCCCACCGCTGGATGACAGCCAGATGAACGCCACGCCTGCCGTGGTGGGAAACAAGCTCCTCCTGCGCAGCGAGAAGGCGGTGTATTGCGTGAGCGCGACGAAGTGAGTCAGCTCACTTCAGAATCAGATTCACCTGCCGCACATCCATCACGCTCTTGCCGGGGATCTCCAGGGTACGCAGCGTGAGTTCGCCGGCTCCTTTTTCGAGATGCAGGATTCCGGCCTTCAGGGTGCGGAACTCTTTCATGGTCGATTCGGCGGCGGGGCGCGGGATGGTGTCTTGGTTTGTGTATAGCGGCGGATTCCAGGCGGGGCCGACCTTGGTGGTAAGACGGTCTTTGAGGAAGCTCAGCTCGATGGCGGAGCCTTCATCGCCCTCGGGGCAGGTGTAGAGGATCTCGACTTCGTAGTCGCCTGCGGTGTGGACGTCGAGCTTCCAGATCATGCGATCATCCTTCGTGGTCCAATTCACAAAGTAGGAGCAGTTCGGCGCGCCGGAACTGCGCTTCACCGTGCCGAGCGGATCGCCATCGCGTGCAGGCAGCGGCGTGCGGGGGAACTCGCGATAGCCGACGGGGATGGGGCGCTCATCGACAGCGTTCCCCTTCCCTGCCTTGCCGCCTTTGCCTTTGGCGACGGGCTTCTCCAGTCCGAGCTCCGCACGCCATGAAGCCACCGCCTCGCGCAGCCTCGTCGCGATCTCAGGCTTCTCCTCAGCGATGTCGCGAGTCTGGTTAGGATCAGCGATCATATCGAAGAGCGCACCCGTGTTATCGAGTCGATGCTCCTGCGTCCGCACACTGACGTTTGGTCCCCAGGTGGAGAAGATCATGCGGCTCGGCCAGAGGCCGTTTTGATTCGTGAGCAGCGGCGTGAGGTCGCGGCCATCCAGCGGCTTGTCACCAAGACGTGGGACACCGGCGAGTGAACAGAGCGTGGGAAGGAGGTCGATGGCTCCAGCGATCTCTCGCACGAGGTGGCCTTTCGGCAGCTTGCCAGGCCAGCGTAGGTGCAGCGGGGAGCGAACGCCACCTTCGTCCGTGGTGCCCTTTTTGCCCTTCATGCCACCATTCCAGCGGAGGGTGTTCGGGCCATTGTCAGTGAAGAAGATGACGAGGGTGTTGTCGGCGAGCTTGAGTTCATCCAGCCGCTTGAGCACACGACCGATGTTCGCATCCATGTTCGAGACCATGGCCAGCGCACAGCGGGTTTCCTCGATCTCTTCCTTGTCCGCATCACGGGCAGTTTTCACGACGTCCTTGTCTTTGAAACGCGTCCAGTCGCTCTCCGGCACGGCCCATGGGGAGTGAGGCACATTGTAGGGCACATAGCAGAGGAAAGGCCGGGACTTGTTCTCGTCGATGAACTCCAGCGCTTTGTCCGTGAGGAGATCGGTCATGTAGCCTTTGCCACGTACTGGCTGGCCGTTGTGCTCCAGCGGTGGGTCGAAATACTCGCCCCAGTGCCCGGAGGTGAAGCCATAGTATTCGTCAAAGCCGCGAGCATTCGGGTGATACGGCCACTGGCTGCCGTTGTGCCATTTGCCAAAGGCACCCGTGCGATACCTCGCTGCTTTGAAAGCATCAGCGATGGTCTTTTCATCCAGATTCAGCCGCTCCTGACCCGTGGAGACTCCTCGCACGCCGCCGCGCCGATGATAGCGCCCTGTGAGGAACTCCGCCCGTGTCGGCGAGCAGACTGGGCAGACGTAGAAGCGATCCAGCTTCACCCCATCGCGGGCCAGCGAGTCGATGTTCGGTGTCGCGTGATTCGGATTCCCATTCGCCGAGATATCCCCCCAGCCCATGTCATCGGCGAGGAAGATGACCACATTGGGCTGGGTCTGAGCCGAGGCGAACGAAGTCAGGAAGAGGAGAAAAAGGAGACAGCGCATGGTGGGCTCCTCTAACAGTCAGCAGCTCCGGGACCATTCAGAGTTTTTGCAACTAGGCGCAAAGAAATCACTCGCTGGCCTTGCCCTATGCTGGGTATCCAAGGCAGCATGTGGGTCACATGAATCGACGTCGGCGGAGAACTGGGTCAAATTTCGGCATTTTCGGAGTGCTGGTGCTGCTTTGTGCCCTTTTCAGTCTTGTGACTTTGCGGGAGCAACCGCTCTCGGGAGATGCCGCGGCGACACAGATGCTGAATGCCATACCCAGTTCGGAAGGCGGAGTATTGATCGCAGTCGGAGAGCAGAAGGATGACCGTGCGCTGGCAACGTCATTGGAAAAGCAACTGCCCGAGATCGCAGGAAAGGTGGTGGCAGATCCGAAGGCGGCGCGTGGCATCTTGGAGTCTCTAGCTGCCCGAAAGGTGCGGTTGAAAGCGATCCTTTGCAGCGCCACCTCTGCAAGCTGGCTGGTGCTTCAGGATGCCAGCACGGACTTCCCTGCCCTGGGGCAGCCGCTGATCATCGCACCGCGCACGGAGCGCTGGCCGACTTTCCTGAAGGGAGACAATCTGGTGAATGTGGCGAACCAGATCGCGGTGATCGCCATCCTGGCCATCGGCATGACGCTGGTGATCATCACGGGCGGCATCGATCTGAGCGTGGGGAGCCTCATCGCACTCTCTGCGGTGACGACGACGCTGCTGATCCGGGATGTCTTCGGCGGGGTGGAGGCGGGGGTGATGGGAATGCTGGCGGCGGCACTGGGCGGGGTGGTGCTTTGCGGAATCATCGGTTGGAGCAATGGGCTGATCATCACGAGGCTCAGCGTACCGCCATTCATCGTGACGCTGGCGGTGATGCTGGCCGCAAGTGGTCTGGCCTATCGACTGGCGGAGAACCAGTCCATCTACCAAGTGCCCGAGAGCTTTGTCTGGCTAGGACGCGGAGCGGACTTGATGGGCATCCCGAATGCGGTGCTGCTGATGCTGGGGCTCTACGCGCTGGCTCTCGGGGTGATGACGCAAATGAGGTTCGGCAGGCACCTGTATGCGGTAGGTGGAAACTATGAGGCGGCCACTCTTTCAGGCATGCCTGTGCGGCGCGTCGTGATGCTGGCGTATCTGATCTCGGGCCTGCTGGCGGGGCTGGGCGGGGTGGTGACGGCCTCTCTTTTGAAAAGCGGCTCCCCGACCTACGGCGGGATGTATGAGCTGTACGTGATCGCTGCGGTAGTGGTGGGAGGCACACGCCTGAGCGGTGGCAAGGGGACGATGGGCGGCACGCTGGCGGGGGCCTTCATCATCGCGGTGCTACAGAACGGGATGAACCTGACGAACGTGGAGAGCAACACGCAGAAGATCGTGCTGGGACTGGTGATCCTGGGGGCGGTGATCGCGGACAGGCTGCGGGCACGAGGCTAGCCTGCAGCAGGTTTCCAACCGGGGCCCCGGAACAGATGGCCGAGCCGCTGCGGCCAGGGTAGGTGGCTCTGACGAAAGTCACGCAACATGTCCCGCCACTCATGGAAGATAATGTTTACCGGGCCGCGATCTGGGATGTCCTTGGTCAAGCCGTAGCGTGGGGGCTCAGCGGGGGATTCTGCGGCAAAAGTGCCGAAGAGTTTGTCCCACACGATGAGGCACATGCCCATGTTCTTGTCGAGGTAACAGGGATTCGACGCGTGGTGAACACGGTGGTGGGAAGGCGTGACGAGGATGAACTCCAGCCAGCCAAGTCTGCCGACACGCTCCGTGTGAACGAAGCTACCATAAATCTGCGTGGCGGCATACATGAAGAGGATGTCCAGCGGCTCGAACCCCATGAGGGCGATGGGCAAGAAGTAGGCCGTGCGATACACCGGCTGGAAGACCGAGGAGCGGAAGCCTGTGGTAAGATTGAACTCAGGCGAGGAGTGATGCGTCACGTGGACGGCCCAGAAGAGCCGGCAATGATGATCGACAAAATGGAGCACGTAATAGGCGAGGTCCTCCAGAACGAAGAGCGCCGACCAGTAGAGCCAGCCCTTCCCCTCCCAAGTGAACACCCGGAATTGCCAGCAGAAGGCCAGTATCGGCAGAACAACGATGGCCCGCAGGAGAAGATCGAGGCCGCCATTGAGCCCGGCGAAGTAGAAGTTCGTCAAGGTCTCCCGCCAGGTGTAGGCGCGGAGGTGACGGAAATGCGTAACGGCGATCTCGATGAATATGGCAGCGAAGATCACCGGCACGCTGAAGAGCATGAGGCTGTGTTCACGAAAGACTTCCATGAGTGCTGATACGAATTGCCCGAGCATCCCGTGCCGCCAACCGTGAACTCATTTACGCTGACTATCAGAGCTTCACGCCCGGATTGGCCTCGATGGCCTTGGTCAGCCCTTCCCAGCCTTCAGGACGCTGCATCTGGAACATGTGCAGGTAGAGCGCCGCCTGACGCTCAGGATATGCGGCGAGGAGAGCCTGGATCGCCACCAACGCCTTGTCCTCTGCGATCGTGTCAGGCAGGTTCTCGACCTGGCCTTTGCCGTCATGCTCCACGCCGAGGGCATCCAGGAAGGTGATGAGCATCTGGCTCTGGGATTTCAGCAGCCAGATCTGGATGAGTTGTTCGATGACCGGACCATTGGTCTTGAGATTGAGCTGGCTCACGACCCAATCCTGCTGCTGGGCGCGGGATTTTTCCAAAACGAACTGGGGGCGGAGCTTGCGTGCAGCAGCCAGCGAATTCAGCATCGCACGATAGGCGGGGCGCTCCTCTGTCTGGATGTAGCTGAGGATTTGCGTGCGCAGTTCGGGGCCGATGGCTTCGAGGATTTGCTGGGCGGTCATGGAGTAGCCGGTGGTGGATTCAGGTTGGGGGAAAGGGCGTGTCCGCTAACACGCTGGCCTCAGAGAGGCAAACGCTTTCCCCCACGGAACGCTGTCGTCGTGTTTCTCTCAAACAGAGGAAGATCACCTTGACCATGTGGGGGCCACTCTGATAATTGCGCACCGCTCCCCCTCGCCACCCCCATGGCGATGTCTGCTCCTCCCCCACAGACGCCTTACGGCACCTATGGCCGTCTCAAAAAAACAAGTTTCAGGAAAAAAAATAGCCCGCCCTTCTGCAGCGCATTCCGCTGCCGTGGTGCCCGCTTTAGCGCCCACCCAAATCGCCCCTCAGCCGGTGAAGCGCGGGCGTGGACGTCCACGAAAATATCCCATCGCGGACAAAGCTTCCCAAGCTGCTGTTGCCATGCCGCTCATCTCCCCAGATGGCGTCTTGCTCAAAAGGCGCCGCGGTCGTCCGCCGAAAAGCGGCTACGCCACCGCTCCAGCGGTAAGCATCTTCAATGACATCAACACGCCTGAGG
>JBILPY010000289.1:0-5747 GCA_044373575.1 Prosthecobacter sp.
TTCGATCTCAGCGCGGCGAGTGAGCGGAGGTAATCGACCTGACGCTTCAAAATGGCGGGTAGGGTGCCGCTGGCTTCACCAGCATTGGCGAGCGCACAATAAAGGCCGCCGAAGCTCGGGCTGGTCGCGGCGATGGCTTTGGAGAAGGGCAGACCATCGCGCACTTTCGAGCGCAGCGCTGTGGCGAGTGTTTTGACGCCGGAGAGCTCGCGGCGTCGCTCCATGGTGGCGAGAGCGGGTTCGAGCTGAATGCCAGCGCTGAGGAGGTCGGAGAGTTCTTCGGTGAAGAGCAGGACTTGCTGGCCTTTGAGCTTGATCGGCCCGGCGGGATTCGCAGCGGCATCGGCGCGAGCTTTCGTGGCCGCTTTTTGAGCCACACCTGCTGCGCCGGATTGCTCGAGGCGGAAAGGGCTGAGGCGTTTTTTGCCCAGTAAGGTCATGGCCTCCGCGCGGTCGGCAGCACTGACCTCACCGGTGATGACACCGGAGGGGCTGTGGGCGCTGTAGGCGAAGGTGGGCATGACTTAGAAATGACGAATGACGAATTAGGCGGCGTGTTTGAGGGGGACGGTGACGGAGCGGGCGGGCATACCGTCTTCGGCTTTGCGATCCATGGCGGTGACACTGAGGACTTCTTCGATGGTGGTGTCGCCGCTGAGGACTTTTTGGAAGCCGTAGCCACGCATGGGGATGAAGCCGTCCTTCATGGCCTGTCGATGCATCTCGGCGGGATGGGCGCGGGTGTTGATGAGATGCTGGAGGGCGTGAGTGACGAGCACGACCTCATAGATGGAGAGTCGGCCCTGGTAGCCGCTACCACGACACGCTTCGCAACCGACGGCACGCATGATGGTGCCAGGCGTGCTCATGGGGAAATTGATGCTCTGGAGGTAGTCGCGCTCAACCTCGGCGGGGTGACGGCAGAGCGGGCAGAGTTTTCTCACCAAACGCTGGGCAAAGAAGGCCCGCACGGCGCTGGAGACGAGGAACGGCTCCACGCCCATATCGACGAGTCGCGTGATGCCGCCGATGGCGTCATTCGTGTGCAGAGTGCTGAGCACGAGATGGCCCGTCAAAGCAGCGCGGATGGCGATCTCGGTGGTTTCGAGGTCACGCATTTCCCCGATCATGACGACGTTCGGGTCGCCACGGAGGATGCTGCGAAGTCCGGTGGCGAAGGTAAGGCCGATCTCTGGCTTCACGGCGATCTGGACGATGCCGGGCATCTTGTATTCCACAGGATCTTCGATGGTGACGATGCGGCGGTGCGCCTGATTCAGCTCGGTGAGATAAGCGTAAAGCGTGGTGCTCTTGCCGCTGCCAGTCGGGCCGGTGATGAGGATGATGCCGTTTGGGAGCTTGAGCAGTTCTTCGACCACGGGGCGGACGTTGTCCGTCATGCCGAGGCGGTCGATGGTCACGGCCTGCTGGGCGAGCAGACGGAGGCTGACGCTCTCGCCCTCCACGCTGGGGATTGTCGCCACGCGGACATCGATGGGCAGGCCGTCGAGTTCGAGATTGATTCGACCATCCTGCGGCAGGCGCTTCTCCGCGATGTCGAGTCGAGCCATGATTTTCAAGCGCGCGATCACGCTGGCTTGCAGCGATTTGATGTTCTCCGGCACCGGCAGTTCTTCGAGGCGTCCGTCGATGCGATAGCGGATGCGCAGGCGATCCTGCTGCGGCTCCACGTGGATGTCCGTGGCACGTTGTTCCAGACCGCGACGCAGAATTTGATTCACGAAACGGACCACGCTGGCCTCTTCATCTTCGGGACCATCGAGCACGGTGACTTCATCGCCGAGTTCCTCGCTGCCCCAGTCGGCACGGCCACGGAGGATCTTTTCAAAGGTATCCGCGCCCAGGCCATAGAGCTTTTGCAGGCCTTCGGCGATCTTCGTGCGCTGACCGACATGCCAGACAATGCTATGCGGCACGCTGGAGGCCACGCGCTGATGCGTCACGAGATTCAGCGGGTCAAAAGTGGCCAGATGCAGCGTGCTGTGGCCGAGGTCATTCTCTTCCGTGGCCTCTTCAAACTTCACCGGCAGCACACGATGCCGCAGCGCGATCTCCGCAGGCAGATGTCTGCGCAGACCGGGCTCCGCAGGCTTGTCACCGCCGCCTTCCCACCAGGTCAGATTCAGCGTGTGCGCCATCGCGAGCAGGAAATCACGCTCACGCACACCTTCACAATCCAGCACCGCCTCGACAAAGGAGGTCTGGTTGTAGCAAGCCTGCTCCACCGCCTCAGCCACCGCCGGATTATCGGCGCAGCCAGCTTCGGCGAGCAGGTTTTGGATCAAAGGCATCATGAGCAGGAGTGTGACAGTAGGTGTTCAGTAACTGATGGAAATTATGGATATTAATAAAAATATCAACTGTTAAATATATCTAAACCATTTGGGTTGGCTAGAATTCAGGGCGATCTGGGCACTCATTCGGCACCTCCTGCACTGCCAGCACGATTGGCTTTTCGTTCAGCAGAGCCATCCGGTCTGAAACTTTCCCCTACCCGTGGCGCAGTGCGTCTGCTACAAAACCCCACTTTCACACATGACACGGACTCGGTGGATGATCGCAGGGCTCTGGCTGCTGGCTTTTTGGCTGGCGGCGGCGCTTGGCATGGCACCGAGTATCGAGCTTCAACTGGCTGAGAGTGCCACGGCACTGACACGGGAGCTTCCCACCGATTACAACGCGCCTGAGGTGCGCTTCGAGGGACAGACTGCCATCGTTAGCGGACATGTGCGACGTGAGTCTCAGCGGGCGGAGATCGTGGCTGCTTTGAAGGAGAAAGTCCGCACCAGCAGCCTTCTCGGCAGTGGTTTGAACCCTGTGCAAAGTGTGGCCGATGCCCTGGAGATTCAGCCGTATCCGCCCGGCTGGCTCATGATCGCCGCGAACGGACCCCGTGGGCAGCTTCTGGGTACGGCGGCGACGGAATATGAAGCGCGTGATCTCGCCACGTTCATGGGGCAGCGCTGGAGTGAGAAAGGTGGGTATCTCGACAACCGAGTCCGTCCCGCGCCCGAGCGGCATGACGAAGCTCCCGAAGTGCAGGCGACATTGGCAAAGCTGCCGCTTCCCCGAGCTGAGAGTGGTGGGGGCGACAGTGCGCAAATCCAAATCGCTCGCATCGGCGGCGACTGGAAGCGTCTCATCGTTGATGCAAAGGACGACGACCTCCGCGAACAGATCACCGACCTGGGAATCACCGCGCCGGACTGGGAAAAGGCCATCCTGCCCGTCATTCAAAATGTCCGCCGCTATCAGAGCGATCAACGCAGCCGTGTGGCAGAGACCGAACGCCAGGCAAAGCTCCCGCCACCGCATCTTTTCATCGCCGCGCATGACAAACGCCTACTCGTGCGCGGTGAACTCGCGACGCTGGCCTACAAACGCGAGCTTCTGAATGCACTCATCGCCGCCTTTCCAGAGTGGCGCGTGCTCGACGATCTCCGCGTCAATGCCCAGCGCCGTGCGGTGGGTGAGTTTGGTCCCATTACTGAGGCGCTCCTGCCGCCGGAGACGAGTGATGACCCGAAGCTTGCTGGCAAATCCCTCTTTCTTGGCCTGCCCGGCGAAGCCTGGAAGAAGGTGGACTTCCTCGTCGGTGGCGATGCTCAGCCCTGGAAGGAATTGCTCCCCAAAGATCTCCTGCCCGACCTGCTCAAAGACGACAGCCGCATGGTGATCGAGTGGCTGCAAGGCAGTGCCAAAGGCATTCCCAAACTGCCCATTCGACTCCAGCCCAGCTTTATCACACTCACTTTGCTTCCAGACAAAGTCATCCTCGCGGGGCAGGTGGCGGAGGAGTCTTCACGCACGCAGATCATCGACACCGCAAAGCAGAAGTACTCCGGTCGCGCTCTTGTCATCGCCGAGAGTCTGCTCGCTCGGGGCACCTGCGAGCCGAGTGGCGATCTCCAGCAAACCCTTCGCAGTCTGCCCGATCTTCCTGATGTCGAAAGCCCTGGCAGCATTGCCTTCAGCAAACCGGGTGAGATTTGGAAAAGCATCCTGGCGAGTGAAAAGCTGACGGCGGCAGGTGCCGTGGCTGCCAGCGGCATACTGCCGCAGGATTTCCCCGCGGCGATGGCGGAGGACACCTTCCTCGATGGCTTCGATCATCTGCGGCAACACTGGAAAAGCCTCGCCAACGAGGCCAAGAAGGAGGCCGCGCCTTAAACGCTCATGGAAGGATTTCTCTGGCTCATCACTCAAATGGCCCTGCTGCTCACCGCAGCGGCAGCCGTTTTTCTCCGGCTAGGCTGGCGCTGGCGTGGCTTGGATGCGCGACGTGAAGCCCAGGCTTTTCAAGCTCGGATCGACGCTGAAACTTCTGCGGTTCGAACGGCGTTCGAGGAGCGCGATGCCGCCAAATCAAACGACGAGATGCTGCGCACCATGCAGTTGAAGATCGAGTTCGATCTTCAGGAGGCCAATGATCACCGTCGCAATCTCGAACGCGAACTCATCCGTGTACATGACGATCTGAAAATCGCCAAACGTGATGCCGAGCAACGTGCTGAAGATGCAGCCGCAGCAAAGGCAGCGCTGGCTCCTGCACAGGGTGAAATCATCCGATTGTCCGCTGATCTCGATCAGCTCCGCCGTGACAAAGAGCGTCTTGAAAAACAACTCGCTGAGCAGCTTCTAAGTCCGTCGCCAATGGTCCACGAGACAACGGCTTCACATGCGGAGCCAATTCCGCCCGTTCCCGTTTCGACTGAAACCGAGAAGCCCAAGCGCCTGCGTAAAACTCCGGCTGAACCCAAAGCGAAAATCGTCAAGCCTGCCAAACCCAGCCTGGATGCTCAGGCGACACTCGCCCGACTGGAAACTGATCTCTCCGCCAAGCAGACCTTGCTCACCGCAGTTCAGCAGGAACGCGACGACTGGCAACGCCGGGTGGCCACGCTGCGGGAAAAAGGCAAGGACCCCGCCGGGCTTGGCCTCGCACAAAAAAGTCTCGCTCGCGCCGAGGCGGACGTCAGCCTGGCAGCGAAGGCTGTGGATCATTTGCTGCATCAGCAGAATGCCTTGCGCCACAGCCTGGAACAAGCTGCCACAATCACTGAAACCGATGACCTCACTAGGATAAAAGGCATCAAAGCCGTGCTACAGGAACAGCTTCATGCCTTTGGCATTCGCACCTTCAAGCAGATCGCCGCGTGGACGGAAGACGATGTCGAGGCCTTCAGCGAGCTGCTTGCCTTCAAGGACCGCGCCAAGCGTGATCAGTGGGTGAAGCAGGCTCAGGAGTTGATGGCATCGTAAGTCACAACACCTGCTTCCACTGTTTCACGACCATTCCCACCAGCTCGGTGGCTGCTGCCGAGACCTTTGGGGCGGCTTTGATCCAGCCCGGCAGAATGGTGGAAGCGAAGAGCAGGCTGATCAGGGCATTCTTCACCGCACCTTTCAGCATCATGATGAGCGCCAGAATCGCGATCAATCCGCCCGCGCCGATGACCACATGCCAGTGCCACTTTTCCAGACCTGTCGGTGCCGCCACGAAGACCATCGTCAGCACCACCAGCCAGTTTGCTTTCACATAGCTGCGCCTTGCCACATCTTGTCGGTGTTCCCACTCTCGGCGCTCAGCTTCGCGTTCGTTGTCGGTCTGGCGATTGTTAAAAAGGAATCCGGGGTCGTTAAAACTCATCCCTGCTCTTTGGCATGGGCTTCTCTTGCGGGCAAGTAATGGGCCTGAAAACAACAAGGCATGAGGGGATGAACCT
>JBILPY010000288.1:0-5747 GCA_044373575.1 Prosthecobacter sp.
GAGATCCCCAACAAGACGGGCGAATGGAACGGCTACGCGAAGCACGAGCTCATGATCGCCAGCAAGTCCGTGACGATCGTGGCGCCGAAAACAGCAGCGGCGGGCCGCCCGTGGGTCTGGCATGGGGAGTTCTTCGGGCACAAGCCCGCGCCTGACATCGCGCTGCTCGGCAAAGGTTTCCATATCGTGTACATGAAGATCAATGACATGCTCGGCTGCCCGGATGCGGTGAAGCTTTGGAACCAATGCCATGCCGAACTCACCACGAGCTACGGCCTGAGCCAGAAGCCCTCTCTCGTCGGCCTGAGCCGTGGGGGTTTGTATTGCTACAACTGGGCCACCGCCAATCCTGACAAAGTCTCCTGCATCTATGGCGATGCCCCGGTGTGTGATTTTAAAAGCTGGCCCGGCGGCAAGGGCAAAGGCAAGGGCGACCCGAGGAACTGGGGCTTTGTGCTGAAACTCTGGAACTTCAAAGACGAGGCCGAGGCGCTGGCCTACCAGGGCAATCCGGTGGACAGCCTCGCCCCGCTGGCCAAGGCGGGCGTGCCGCTTCTGCATGTCTTTGGCGATGCCGATGACGTGGTGCCCTGGGAGGAAAACACCGGGCTCATCGAGTCACGTTACAAGGCCCTCGGCGGCAGCATCACGATGATCCGCAAACCGGGCATCGGCCATCATCCACATGGTTTGGAGGACTCGACGCCGATCATCGAGTTCATCGCCAAGCACGCGAAGTGATCCTCACTCGGGCCGGTTGCGCATCATGTCGGCCACTTGCGCGAAGAAAGGGATCATCACCTCCGCCGCCTCGGGACTGATCTCCACTTCGCGCATCGCCTCGCCCATCAGCTTCAGCCATTGATCCCGCTCTGCGAAGCCGATGGAGAAAGGGATGTGTCTCATGCGCAAACGGGGATGCCCGCGCTCCTGAAGATAGGTTTGTGGGCCACCAAAACGATAGACCAGAAAGTCGGCGAGGCGCTTCTCCGAGCCCGTCCAGTCATCCGCCGGATACATCTTGCCGATGAGCGGATCCGTTTTCACCCGGCTGTAAAAAGCCGCCACGGTGGCGCGCAGTTTCTCTTCTCCAACGTGCTGGTTCAGGGTGTCGATCGTGATCATGGATTCATGACTCATCGACATACGACGCGATCAGGCAAGGGCGGTTTTTGGCTGAATCTTGCGGAGGTGCGTTCGGAAACACGAAGAACTGCTCCTCCAGCCCGGCGCAGGGTTACTTCTTCTTCAGCAGCACAGTTCCCGAGAGGATGGCGCTCGTGGTCGGTGTGGTGGCGGTGACGGGGGGCATGGCACCGAGATCGGCATCGTGGGGCAGCTCGGGAAGGAGGAAGTAGCCTGTGCCGATGGGTGAGACGCCATCGTGGGTGAGGATGCCGCTGAAGTTGGCGGTGCGCTTGAGCTTCTTGCCTGCGAAGGCGGCGCGTAGGTCATCGTCCTCAACGATGAAGCTTCCGCCGAAGAGACCTGTTGTGGCACTGAGGCTGGTGAGCTTTACACTGCCGGGATTCCCAGCGGAAAGCAGGGCCGGCAGCTTGGCTTTGTTCCCGGCGAGGATATCGAACTCATCCACGTCAGGGTCGATGTCAGAGGGCAGGCCGCCTGCGGTGAAGAGCAACTGGGCTTTGTCCACGCCCACGGTCATGCCGAGAATAACCACGGGCGGGGTGAAGCGGGTCCCGACTGCCGTGATGGTCTCAGGCCCGTAGCCACCGGGGTAAGTGCGCGACTTCGAATTGGCCGGACGCAGCCATGATGCCGAACCGCCGAGCACGTTGGAGTCGAGATTGCCGGAGTCGAGCAGGTCGATGTCGAGCTCGCCGAGCAAGGAGCCTTTCGACACAAGAGTCTGGAAAAGCAGGATCTGCCCCTGCGGCCCGGCGAAGGTGGCGCAGGTGTAGCTTTCGCCATCGCCCGTTTTGCCGGCTAGGGTGAGTTTGCCATCTTTGGCGAGTGTGAAGGAACCGAAGCCATCTCCACGCGGCATGGTCAGCGGTGCGACGGGTGGACGCAGCGCAAAGGTGAAAAGCTTCGGCTCGGCTGTGGCCAGATTCAGCGGTGGGGAGCCCGTCGCCTTCCAGACATGTCGCCAGCCCTCGACGGCTGCGGTGTGTGTGGGATCATCCAACGTGGAAGTGCCGGTGGCGAGCTTGTTGGCAGCGGGATCGAGCGTGAACTCAAAGGTCAGCGTAGTCTTGCCTGTCCTCGGGATGGTGATGGTCGCCGTAGGTGGAGCTAGTGGCGGGACTGAGTCGATGACAATGAGTCCATTGAAGGAAACCTTGGCCGTCCCGAGCAGGAAGGAACCACTGACCACGCCTGTGCTGGCGATGGTGAAGTCCACGCGCCCGCCGAGCCCGCTATTCAGAGCTGCCTCACGTGCCACTGTGCCCGTGAAGCTGCCGACAACGCCATCCGGTAATGGAGCGATGGTGATGGTCTCCTCGGCACTCGAGGTGCTGCCTTTGCTGTTCGTGGCGGTGACGATGACTTTATAATCTTTGGCCACCGTCGGCACGCCGGAGATAAGACCGGTCTTTGTGTTCAGCAGGAGACTCGTGGGAAGATTTTTCGCCGAGTAGGAGGACGGGGACTCACTCAGTCCGCCGTTCAGTTTGATCTGGTGAGTGTATTCACTGCCCACAGCTCCATCAGGCATGTTTTGCGCCAGAGTGACCTGCGGTTTCGCATGGAAGACGCGCACATCGAAGGTTCCTGCGATCAACGTGCTCCCCGGCACTGCGGCCTCGCAGGTATAGACGCCGGAATCCGTAGCCACATCGAGAGAGTCGAGCGTGAGAATCTTCAGTGTTTCTGCGAGCGGCTCGATCACAGGTGGATCACCCGAGGTCTTTTTCCAGGTTAGCGTGGCAGCGCCTGCGACAGTCACCGTCGGCTTCACAGTCGTGCCCGCAAACTGCACGAGCAACTGCGTCACCGGCTTCACCACGGCGAGAGCGACAGGGACACTTTCCACTGATTCACCCGCTGCAGAGACGACGACGGAAATGTTGCCCGCGTCCGTCAGTTTCACTGCTGAAAAGGCGAGCGTGGCCGTGGTGGCACCCTTGATGTTCGTGCCGTTTTTCTTCCATTGGAAAGTCGGCGTCAGTGTCGGGTGCGAGGCAGCGACGGTGAGTGAGGCAGGTTTACCCTCTTCCTGAATGACCGCCACAGGCGGCACATTGATGGTGGGTGCATTGGTGCCAGCGCCGGCCAGATTGACGTCGAAAGGGTTCTCGTTCGAGTCATTGCTGGTGATGCGCAGGGTGGCTGAGCGGGCACCGCTGGCTGTCGGAGTGAAGGTGACGGTGAAAGTCGTGCTGGCAGTGGGCACGAGTGTCGTGGCACCAAGAACAGAGGCCACAAACTCGGACGCCTGGGCTCCGATGACACTCAACGTGAGCCCGGTGAGATCCTCTGTGCCATCGTTTGTCACGGTCAGTGACCGCACCTCGAGTTGGTTAAGCTGTTTCGTGCCAAAATTCACGGTGGAGCTGCCATCGTTCAGTTCCGCTCCGCCCGTCAGCTCGACGGTGATCTCGGCGAGGCTCGGCGGTGAGGCAGTCACGGTGACGGCCTTTGCCGGACCAAAGCCGAAGTCCCGCCCAGAAATGATGGGTGACACAGCCAGTAGAAAATCACCTGTGCTCGATGGGGTGAAGGGAAACTGCGTGCTATCCGCCAGCGTCGTGGTCGTCGCACTGTCGAGGTTCAGAACATTGGTAAAAGTGACCGTGTCAATATACCATCCGAAACCATCACTCGTTTGATTAAAGAATGCTCCGCTGAAGAAGCTGTAATTGAAACGTAGCAGGATGTCCTTTCCGGCAAAGGCGGCGAGAGAGGCAGTCCGTGCCTGAAAGGATGTCTCACCCTCGCCGCCCGTGCCTGCCTGACTAAAAACCGCGCTCCAAGTGGAGCCTCCATTGGTGGAGACCTCCACACGCGCCACCTGGTCAGACGCGGCAAAGCCAAGACGGCTGCGGAAGGCCACACTGGCTCCGGCTTTGACATGGAAGGCATGGGGGTAAGTCAGCGTCTGGGTGCCGGCTCCTGGATTCGCCATGTGATAAGAGCCCGTGCCTGAGTGCTTCACGGAGGTGGAAGTATTGCTGTATGAACCCGTTTTCACCACGGTGACGCGAGTCAGATCATCCGCTCCATCCGCCAGCACATCGATGTTTGCGATGGAGCGCCCTTTATATCCTGTGGCCCCCGGCACCGTGTTATGCAGAAGGTTTGTCGTGATCGACACGCCCATGGCATCCGGCCCGGTGAGGGCTGGTGGCACATAAGCCGGGGTGAAATCCACCTTCACATTCGCACCGCCACTGATCAAAGCATCACTACCGCCATTCGCACCGAGCCCGGTGAAGGTCACCGCCCGCGTGGCATTCGTGGTCGGCACCGGCACGGCATAACCACCTGAGGCCGCCGTCACCGCATGGAAGCTGGCACCATCCACATTCACCGTCAGTCCGCCGATGCCCTCGCCCAGATCATAGAAACTGTTTCCATTGAGGTCGTAGTAGGCCACCCCAGTCACAAATGCTCGATTGTCCGGACTTCCTATGCCGAGATCCTGAGTGATGACCTGGGGACCGACGGTGTTACCTCCCACCGTGTTTGTGCCAGTCACGATGCCGATACCTGCTTCGCGAAAATCACCATGGATGTTCACGCGATGACCTCGTCCTGCCTGCATCCCATCCGAGTCAGCTGGAATATCCGTCCCCCAGTCGATCTGAAATCCCGCGTGGCTGAAGAAAGTATCCTTGCCAGTGGAAAAGACATTTTCCCCGACGCTCTCGAAAATAAAGCCTGCCGCAGTCGCACGCTGTCCGATGGTGGAACCGCCACTGCCGGTGTGCGTCTGTGTCGCCGTGTCGAACAGAAACTGCGAATGCCCTCGTGCGGCATTGGTCAACTGGGCATTCATCGCCAGCGGTGGCCGCACAAGCAGCGTGGTAAACTCGCTTTTCATCAGATTCAAATTCACACTGAATCCACCTGGCGGAGGCCCGACCGCTAGAAGGACATCCGGATGGGTTGACGTCGCCAGCATGATCCCTTCCGCCGTTGGGTTCGCCCGTGCGCGGTTGATCAGCTCCAGAGAAAGCTGCTCGTCGTCCGTCGGGTTGCCAATCGAGTGTAGAGTGGTCTGGCCGGTGAAATCCGACGCCTGCACCTTCGCCACTACGTCCACTTCACGATGAATGATAGGGGGTGGTCGTGGTGGTGCCGGTGATGTTTGCGCCATCAAAGCCGGTGCCAGCAGAAACATGCACAGATGAACTTTCATTTGCGGAATCTCCTTCACATCCATCCCCTGACAAGCCCAGCTTCTCCACATTTTATCCAGGCCTGCTGATTTCGCTCTTTTCATCACGCGTGCGCCCGGCATCATCGGCCAACCTTCAGCTCCCACTCATGCTCCCAGACATCGCCTCCCTCGCGCACTCGCTCAGCATCTCGAATGATCACCTCGCGCTCTACGGCACGGACAAGGCGAAAATCTCTCTCAAAGCCCTCAAGGACAAGCCGCAGAAGGGCAAGCTGATCCTCGTCTCCGCCATCACACCCACTCCGGCAGGTGAGGGCAAAACCACGGTCTCCATCGGATTGGCGCAGGGTTTGAAAAAGATCGGCCAAAGTGTGGCGCTCGCGCTGCGGCAGCCTTCCATGGGTCCCGTCTTTGGCCGCAAGGGTGGTGCCACGGGCGG
>JBILPY010000024.1:0-18875 GCA_044373575.1 Prosthecobacter sp.
GGCGGCGGCGTCATCCGCGTGCGGCCCGACGGCACTGGCTTCGAAATCTACTCCACCGGCACGCGCAACATCCTGGAGGTCGCCATCAGCCCGCTGATGGACATGTTCGCCCGCGACAACACGAACGACGGCGGCGGCTGGAACGTGCGCTTCCACCACTTCACCGGCCTCGACGACCACGGTTACCCACGCCTCTACAAAAACTTCAACGATGAGGCCATCCAGCCCCTCGCCGACTACGGCGGCGGCAGCGGCACCGGTGCCGTTTACATCGACGAACCCGGCTTCGGTGACTGGAACAACGCCCCCTTCACCTGCGACTGGGGCAGCGGTGCTCTCTGGCATCATCAGGTGAAGCCCAAAGGCGCCACTTTCGAAGAAACCCGCAAGCCCGAGCCCTTCATCAAAATGACCCGCCCCACCGACGCCGATGTCGATGGCATGAGCCGCGTCTATTGCGCCAGTTGGAAAGGTGCCACCTTCGGCTGGGCCGGACCGGATGTCGGTTACATCGTGCAGGTGAAGCCCAAGGGCTTCAAAGCGGAGCCGCTGCCGGACTTTGCGAAGGCGAAGGATGAGGAGCTGGTGAAGGTGCTGGAGTCACCGAGTTATCGTAGAAGGCTTGAAGCTCAACGAATCTGGCTCAAGCGGTATCCAGCCATGAAAGCTGACCCTATTTCTGTGCTACCTAAACAGGAGCTGGACACAGCCGAACGAAAGATTGCCAAACGCCTGATGCTTGGGGCAACTGATTCAGAAATCATCCAATGGATTGGGCATCAAGACAGTGTTGTCTCGCACATGGCCGTTCGTTCAGCAGCAGCTAACAAGCTGAATGGTCCTTGCTTTGAGGCTTTAGTCTCTGCCAAGCCAGAACACCAAATTCGACTGCTTCGCGCCCTCGCGATGATGCACACCCCCGAAGTCGTCAGCGGCCTCATCGAGCGTCTCAGCAAGGCCACTGATCCCGCCCTGCGCCAGGGCATCCTCGGAGCGCTCAGTCGTCTGCATTTCAAGGAAGGCGAGTGGAAGGGCGATTCGTGGGGCACGCGGCCGGACACGCGGGGGCCGTATTACCAGCCGGAGGCCTGGAGCGAGACGCCGAAGATCGCTGTGGCGCTGAAGGACGCGCTGGCGAAGACCTCGCCGGAGGAAGCGGCCTTTTTGGTGAAGGAACTGAACCGCAACCGCATCCAGTTCAACGAGGCGCAGCAGCGCATCCTCGAACTCGCGAAGAAGGACCCGAAGGTGCTGCCGGAACTGGCGGCGCAGATGGCTGGCGCGGAGGAGATTCCCGCGGAGGCGGTGCCGCTGCTGGTGAGAGCTCTGAAAAGTAGTGCTGGGGTTCGCTTCGCGCCTTCGCAACAGCCCGCACAGACTCTGCCAGCCGGTGACGGGCTAAAGCCCAGCACTACTTTCTTATCCCAAGCGATCATCGCCCTCTCGAAAACCGACAGCGCCGACGGCGTCTCCGCCACGCTCGCTGCGCTGGAACCGCTCAAGAAGCTCCCGGACTCCGGCAAAGACTTCGATGCGGCCTTGGCCGCCTTTTTGAATGCCCCGAAGCTCGAAAACCATCACCAGCTCATCGAGCAGATCGCCGAGAAGGGCGAGTGGCCGGTGTCGATGTATGCGAACGCCGCGTTGCTGAACCTCGCGAACCGCAAAACGGGCAGTCCGGAGTCCATCCAGCTCACGCAGAAGGCGCTCGACAAGGGCTGGGCCGATCCGAAGCACCGCAAGCTCATCATTGACGCCATCAGCGCCTCCAAGCACATGCCCAGCGCTGCCAAAGTGCTCGCCGCGCTCGATGATCCCGATGCCGAGGTCAAAGGGGCCGCCGAACGCGCCGCGAAGGCTATGCGCATCACCAAGGTCGAAGACAAAACACCCAAGATCATGACCTTGAAGCCCGAAGAAGCCCTCGCCGCCGTTTTGAAGGAAAAAGGCAACGTGGCGCTCGGCGAGCAAATCTTCACCAAAGCCACCTGCGTGGCCTGCCACACCGTGAAGGAGACCGAAGCCCAAAAAGGCCCCTACCTCGGCAACATCGCCCAAACCTACAAGCGCCCCGATCTCGCCCAAAACATCCTCGATCCGAACAAGACCATCGCCCAAGGCTTCGCCAGCGAGATGATCACGATGAAGGACGGCACCCAGCAAATGGGCTTCATCACGCTGGAAGGCGCGAACGAGGTCAAACTGCGCAACATCGCCTCCCAAGAGTTCACCTTCAAAACCGCCGACATCAAAGAGCGCCAAAAGCTCCCCATGAGCATGATGCCGCCGGGCTTGATGATGAACTTCACCGTGAAGGAGTTTGCCAGCTTGCTGGATTACCTGGAGTCGCTTGTGAAGAAGTGAGGTAGGCGTTTCTATTTTCAGGGTTCTGGTTTCAAGTCTCACGATCTTGGAACTTTGAACCTGAAACCTGCCCACCTCTTCGCCATACCCACCGACCCCCATCCCGCCAAAGGGATAGACAAAACCACCCCCACACGTTAAAACCGCCCACTTTCCAACCATGAAACCCATCCGCACCCTCGCCCTCCTCGCTGCTTTTGCCCTTCCGGCCTTCGCCGCAGACGAAGTCCAAATCTTCAACGGCACCGACCTGACGGGCTGGGAAGGCAACAAAGATCTCTGGAGCGTGCAGGAAGGCACCATCACCGGCATCACCCCGCCTGACCCAGCCGATCCGAAGAAAGGCCTCATCAAGCACAACACCTTCCTCGTCTGGAAAGGCGGCACCGTGGGTGACTTCGAGCTCACCTTCCAATACCGCATCGAAAAGGGGAACTCTGGCGTGCAGTATCGCAGCAAGGAGCTGGCTCCTGGTGCCTTCGGTCCGATCATCAGCGGCTACCAGGCTGACTTCGAAGCAGGCAAGACCTACAGCGGCATTCTCTATGAAGAGCGTGGACGCGGCATCTTGGCCAAGCGCGGTGAGAAGACCGTGATCAAACCCGGCCCCGATGGCAAAAAGCCCGTCGTGGAAGTTACTGGCTCCACCGGCGACAGCGCCGCCATCCAGGCCAGCATCAAAGAAGAGCAATGGAACGACTACAAGATCGTCGCCAAAGGCAACCACGTGCAGCATTTCATCAACGGCATGCAGACCATCGACGTCACCGATGAAGACGCCGCCAACGCTCCGAAGGAAGGCCTGCTGGCCCTCCAGATCCATCAGGGCCCGCCGATGAAGGTGCAGTTCAAGAGCTTCAAGCTCGTGCCGCTGAAGTAAGCCCCATGTGCCGGTGACTCACCGGCACGTTCTTTGCTTTATCGCCTCCATCATCCCGCCATGCGCACTTCTGTCCTGAAAGGCCTGCTGTCCCTCATCCTGCTTTTGAGCGTCTCTTCGGCGCTCGCCGAAACCACCGAGTACATCGTCTGTTCCGGCGGCCCGGCTTTGCGGCAATGGGAGGATCTGCGGCAGTCCGACATGCAGCACGACCGCTGGTGGGGGAACTTCGTCCGCACAGCCCGTGTGCGGATGCAGGAACTGCAAAAGAAGCAGCCGCAAGGCACCATCATCACCTGGCTCGTGTATCGCGATGCCTATCTGCGCCGCGCCAGTGAAGATCATGATCCACTCACCGCGCACTGCGAGTCCGTGCGTGACACCTACAAGATCAACCTCGTCTGGTTCCGTACTGGCGATGACGTGATCAACTACATCAACCGCGGCGGCGGCCAGATCTCCCGCCGCAGTGCGAAGATCAGCGGCTTCGAGTACTTCGGTCACTCGAACAAGTTCTGCTTCCTCTTCGATTACAGCAGCGATGTCTATGCCTCCTCCACCGCCTGGCTGCATGAGGCCGACCTGCACAAGCTGAGCGGCAGTGCCTTTACCCGCAAAGCCTACTGCCAGAGCTGGGGCTGCCACACGGGCGAGAGCATGAGCCGGGCTTGGAAAAAAGCCACCGGCGTCCCCATGGTCGGAGCCATCGGCAAGACGGACTACTCCTTCATGCATCTGCGAAACTGGACCGTCGCCCTCGGCGATGGTGCCCGCTGGACGCGGTAAATTCGGCCCGCTTTGAGCTTAAAGCCCATCTTGGCAGTCTGATCGCCACCCTCAACGACGTATATCAAACCATATGAATCGTCCATTCTTTGCCGCTGTCCTCGCTGCTCTCTTCGCCTTCACGGTCATCCCGGCAAATGCCCAAGCCCCGAAGCGCGGCTCTGCCGGTGCTGATCTCGATACCTGGGCGGCAAAGGGTGATGCTGATGCTCAGTTCGAACTCGGTCTCCGCTACCTCACGGGCGAGGGTTTGAAGAAGGATGAAAAAATCGGCAAAGAGTGGATGGAGAAAGCAGCCGCTCAAAAACATCTCCGTGCTCAGTTCGTCATGGGCTCGCTCTATGAAGACGGCGTTGGTGTGAAAAAAGACGAGGCCAAAGCGGTCGAGTGGTATCGCAAAGCTGCCGAAAACGGCTTCGCTCCCGCGCAGTTCGCCACGGCCATGGCCTATGACCTTGGGCGTGGCATCAAACAGGACGCCGTCCAAGCCACCGAGTGGCTGGAAAAAGCCGCCGAACAAAATCACCCGCAGGCCCAGACCGCCCTAGCCTCCAAGTACGAACGTGGTGTCGGTGCTGCGAGGAACCCCTCCAAAGCAGCACTCTTTTACCTCCGCGCCGCTCAGCAGGACTTCGTCCAGGCCATGAGTCGCCTCGCCAATCTCTACTATACTGGCAGCGGCGTCCCGCTCGACTACCGCCGCGCCGGAGCCTGGTATCAGCGCGCCGCGAAAAGCGAAGATCCATGGGCCGCGAATAACCTCGCTTGGTTCCTCGCCACCTGCCCGGATGAAAGCCTTCAAAACGGTGAACAGGCCGTGCTCCACGCCTCCCGCGCCCTCCGCATGATGGACGAGTCTGGCCAGGATCAGCGCTATGAAATGATCGACACGAAGGCCGCCTGCCTCGCCCGCAATGGCGAGTACCTTGAGGCTATCCTCTGGCAGAAGCGCTCGCTCGCTCTCCTCGCCGAGGACAAAGACATCACCGATGAAGAGCGCCAGCAGCTCAAAGCCGAATTCGACACCCGCCTGAAGCTTTATCAGCAGGAGAGCCCCTACAACGAGCCAGAGCCCAAGATCGAAAAGGAAGCTGCGCCACTCCCGCAGGACACCATCCTCCAGGACGAAGGCATCCCCGGCTCCGACTCGAAGCCGAAGAAGAAAAAGTCCGGCAACAAAGGCACAGTCGTCTGAATCAATTCGCGCCTGTGATCTCCGCGAGGTAGTCGAAAAAGGCGCGCTTGCGTGCTGACGAGATGCCCCATTTCACCGGCGGTGACTGGTAGCCTTCCTCTAGCGGCTCGCCTTTTCTCCGGAAGTCGAACCAGCCCCAGGAAACATGCTCCGCCACGGCTGACGAGAAGTTATTTTCAGGTTGATCGAAGTTCTCGTGATCATCCTCATTGAAGAGAATCGGCATCGGCTTGTAGCCAGGCACCGCTCGCGTCTGCTTCACCATCTGAGCGATGCGTGCAGGTTCCTTGACGCCATTTCCATGCAGCAAAAGGAAGTCGGAGACTCGCGCCACATTCTCCTTCGGAATCGCTCCTCCGCCGTAGCTCGTGCCCACGAGCAGACGACGGCCATCCTTCTCCGTTTTGCGCACGCGTTCGATCAGTTCGTGGATGCGTTCAGGCCTCAAAATTTCGTGGTCGTAGGCTTTGACGTTTGTTTCGTTGTTCACTTCGACGAGCACATTCCTCCACCCACCATCGAGAAGCCATTTTGTCGCTTCATCGGTGGCGCGAATCACCGCCGCTTCGTCTTTGAGTCGTTGATCCTGCCCGAAGTAAAAGTAGCCGAGAATGACGACCATCCCATTCTTGTCAGCAGCTTCGATCACGCGCTTCATTCGTGTGGCGAATGCAGGTCGCAGTGATCCATCAGGCGCAAAGGCCGAGTTCTCCCAGGGCTGCGTTTTCGAGTAACCCTCCGGCGACCCACCCTGCAAATTCACCGTCACCGCCAGCAGCCCGTGGGCGCGCCATTCAGGCATCGCGGCGATGAATTCACTGACATTCCTGTCCGCATCCCACTTCCCTGAATCTAGGTAGGCCCAGCGCTTCGCTGTCTCAGGGTTCAGGTCATCGTAGGTCGCCTGAACCATGCGCGAGTTCATGAGCAGTCCCTCGATGCGATGGCCCTTCCAGGTGCGGCCTTCATACGTTGGCCTGCCATTGAGATGAAAGTCGTCACCGACAATGCTGACGGTCGTTTGTGCCGAAGCAATGGAGCAAAAAATGCCGAGGATGATAGAGGTGAGTTTCATGGCAAAGTGGGTAGGGTCATGGTGTTGTCCTGAGTGTCAGCATGCCACTTTTTCATCGCGGCGAAGAGACGTTCGAGACGGATGCGTTGCTCAGGATCAGTGGCGATGTTGTGCAGCTCGTCAGGATCGTTTTTCAGATCATAGAGCTCAATGACGGGCGGCTTGCCGCCGAGCGCGTGCGGGTCCATCTCACTGAGGATGCGGTAGGCCACGGGGAACTCCGCTTGGACACGGACTGTCTCACCATAGATGCGATTCAGCCACGGCTTCATGTCGCGGAGGTCCGCATTGATGACCTTCGGCTCGTCCAGCTTCGAGCGCACGATGAGCTGATGCGTGGCATCCAGAACACTGCGTTCCTCCATGCCGCGAGGCTTGTCGAGAGAGCGACCGGAGACTTCCGCAAAGATGAACTCATGACCTTTCGCATCTGTCCTGCCTTCGATCAGTGGCTTGAGGCTGATGCCGTGCAGTGGTGAGTCGTAACGCACACCGAGCACATCCAGCAGGGTGGGCAGAAGATCGAGTTCACTCACCAGTTCATCACAGACGCTTGGCTTGGCACCTGGCATGCGGATGATCAGCGGCACATGCAGCCCGAGGTGGAATGGCGACATCTTCCCGTGCTGATAAGCAGGTCCGTGATCGCCCATGAAGATCACCATCGTGTTCGACTCCGCGCCTGACTCCCTCAGCGCCGTCATGACCTCGCCCACGACCTTGTCATTGCGCTGCACGCCATCCAGATACTCCGCCCAGTCGCGTCGCGCTGTCGGCGTGTCCGGCAGATGCGCTGGCAGCTTCACTTTCGCCGGATCGATGCTGATGGGCTGCTTCTCGCTGTTCACAAAGGGACGATGTGTGAACGTGGTGCTGTTGTGCAAGAAGAACCACGGTTTGCCCGCCGCACGTTTGATGACGCCTTCGAGCGCCTGTTTGGCGGCAGGCTTCGGAATGAAGTCATGGTAGGGGAATCGTTCGTTCGGAGACACATGGAGCTTTCCACTCACCGCCGTGTGATAGCCTCTTTCGACCAGCATCTCGATCATCGTGGGCGCAGCCGTGCGGATGCGCGTGTGCAGATACGGCGGCGACTTCTTTTCCGCTTCGGTGAGCCTGGCGGCGGGCTTGAAATGATTGTTCGTGTTATTGATCAGCCCATTCGTGTGCCCATGCAGCCCGGTCATGATGCATGCCTTCGATGCTGAGCAGACCGGATACGCCACATACGCCCGCCGAAACAGAGTCCCGCCAGCCGCCAGCGCATCCATGTGCGGCGTCTTCACATCCACCGTGCCGAGCGCGCCAATGTGCGCCCCCTGATTCTCCGTGAGGATGAAGAGAATGTTTGGCTGCGCGGCAAAGGTCGAAGATCCGATGAGGCAGAAAATCAGCGTGAGTAGCTTCATGAGCGACTGATAACGCTCGGTGCCATCCAAAATAGCCGGCAAAAGGCGTGTCGTATCTGGCAATCCAGCCGGGGCATCGGCAACAAGGTCAAGCTTTGGAAAAAAAATCGTTAAAAGCAGCCTGCCAGTGGAGATAACCTCATGCTCCCCCATGTCCCCCGCCGAAACCGAACGCCATCACCGCTTCCTGCGCAGCTTCACTGCGCACGAGCCGGCTATCCGCGCGCATGTGCGGCGGCTGGTGCCCGCGCGGACGGATGCGGACGATGTGATGCAGGAGATCAGCGTGGTGCTGTGGGAGAAGTTTGATTCATTCCGCGATGGGGCGGATTTCAAGGCATGGGCCTTCGGCGTGGCGCGTTTTGAGGTGCTGGCCTGGCTGCGGGATCGCGGACGCGACCGTTTGGTGCTTGATGAAGAAGTCATCACCAAGATCGCCGAGGAAACCACCGCTGATGAGCCGCGCCTGGAGCAACAACGCGAAGCGCTGGAGCATTGCATGAAAAAAGTGCCGGGCTATCAGCGCGAGCTGCTCATGCAGGCGTATGAGCCCGAGTCACGCATCCAGGAAGTGGCGCAGGGCAGCGGACGCACCGTGGCAGGCTTTTATCAATGGCTGCACCGCATGAGAAAGCTGCTGCTGGAGTGCATCCGCCGCGCTTTGACGCAGGAGGTCGCGTCATGAGCACGAAACTCATCGAAGCCTATCTCGACGGCAGCATCACCGCACCGGAGATGCAGCAGCTCAATGCGCTGCTAATGGCCGATGCCGATGCACGGCGCGAGTTTGCCGAAATCTTGAACATGGACTCCGCGCTCGCCGCCATGGCCGCGGGCTGGACGAAAGATGAAGCGCCTGTGGTTCGCCAAACAAAATGGCGAACATCTTCACCTCGCTGGATCGCCGCAGCGGCCAGTGTGGCGCTGCTGTTGGGTGGCTGGTGGTGGCAGGATTCGCAGAGTGCCTTTGCCACCGTGGAAAAAGCCGCCGGGGTCGTGGAAATGGCTGATGGCTCTTCGCTGCGTGCTGAATCGCACGAGATCAAAGCAGGTTCGGTGGCCCTCATCACCGCGCACGGTGCGCGCATCGTCATCGAGGCTCCGGCTGAGTTCCGCTTCGAGTCCGCGCAGCGTTTGCACATGATGCGCGGCCGCCTCGCCGCTGATGTGCCGCCGACAGCAAAGGGCTTCACGGTGATCACGCCCACCGGAGACGCAGTGGACCTCGGAACGCGTTTCGGTGTCGATGTGCCGTCCAGCGGAGCCACCGAGGTGCATGTGTTTCAAGGCGAGGTCATCGCCAAAGCCTCCGGTGCGAATGCCAAACAAAGCCTGCGAACTGGCGATGCCGTGACCTTCGACCAAGGTGCCAGCACCTCTCGCGAACTACGCTCCTCCGCCTTCATCCAGCCCGATGAAATGCCCGAACTCACCGCCGGTCTCGCCGCCGGTCAGCGTGCGCAGTCGGATGCAGCGCTGGCGAAATTGAAGAATGATCCCACGCTCATCGCACTGCTCGATTTCGAGGCCGATGAGGCCCTGCCGGGCGTTTACCGCCGCGTGCAAGGCCGCTGGCCCGGCTCTCACGCGCCTGAGTTTGTGAATGTGGGCGATCATTTGAAACTCGATGTCGGCGGTGATCGCGACTGGCCGCAGCTCACGCTCGCCGCCTGGGTTCGCATCGACCGACTCGGTGCGCCTTATCAATCGCTGCTGCACACCGATGGCTGGAGCAAAAACAACCCAGGCCAAGTCCACTGGATGATCAATCGCGACACCACCATGCGCCTCGCCCTCATCGGCAACACACTCGCGCCCGACGCCAACGAACGCGACGGCCATCCCGACTCGCGCACGTCTGTGCTGCCCGAGCAAGGCCGCTGGGTCCACCTCACCACCGTCTATGATTCGGAGCACGGCACGGTGCGCTTTTTCCTCAACGGCCAGTTTGACAAAGAAACCCGCCAGCAAGTGGCGCATCCCGCCCGTCTCGGTCCCGCGCAGATCGGCAACTGGAACCAGCAAGACCGCAAACTCAGTGGTCGCGTGGACGAACTGCTCCTGCTCGGTCGCGCCATGACCGACGACGAAATCCGCGACCTTCACGCCGCTGGCAATCCTTACCGCTGATCACGATTCATGAGGTTCCTCTGCTTCCTTCTCACCACCTCCGCCCTCGCCGCGCCCATCGACTTCGTGCGCGATGTGCGACCCATCTTCCAAAAGCACTGCTACGACTGCCACGGCGAGAAAAAGCAGAAGTCCGGCCTCCGCCTCGACATCAAATCCGAAGCCTTCAAAGGCGGCGACAACCACGCACCTGACATCATCGCCAAGAGCGCGAAGGACAGCCCGCTCATCCACTTCATCACCACCGATGACGAGGACGAACTCATGCCGCCGAAAGGCAAACTCTCCTCCAGTGAGATCGAAACACTCACCGCTTGGATCAATGAAGGCGCCGTCTGGCCCGATGGTGTCGATCTCGCCAAACTCGAAGACCGCCGCGATCACTGGAGCTTCAAGCCGCTGAGAAGCGAAGGCCAAAGGGCGAAGGGCGGAGAGATTGATGCGTTCATCGACGCGAAGTTGAAGGAGAATGGCCTCGCCAAGTCTCCACCAGCCAATCCCGTCTCCTGGCTCCGTCGCGTCACCTTCGATCTCACCGGCCTGCCGCCGACGCCAGAAGAAGTCGCTGCCTTCATTGCAGACCTGTCCGACTCGTCCGACCAGTCAGACGCCTATGCAGCCGTAGCGGAGCGCCTGCTAGCATCACCGCGCTACGGCGAACGCTGGGCGCAGCACTGGCTTGATGTCGTGCGCTACGCCGACACACACGGCTTCGAGGTAAACACCGAGCGCCCGAACGCCTGGCCTTACCGCGACTACGTCATCAATGCCTTCAACAACGACACACCGTATGATCGGTTCATCAAAGAGCAGCTCGTCGGCGATGCGATGGGCCAGGACGCCGCCACCGGCTTCCTCGTCACTGCGTCCGTCTTGCTGCCGGGTCAGATCGGCAAAGACGATCAATCCAAGCGGCTCGCACGACAGGATTCCATCGACGAGATCGTCGTGAACATCGGTCAGACCTTCCTCGGTCTCAGCATCGGCTGCGCGCGCTGCCACGATCACAAATTCGATCCCGTCACAGCTAAAGATTACTACGCGATGCAGGCCTTCGTCGCCGGAGTCGAGTATGGCGACCGCGATCTGCGCACACCCGAAGCCGAGGCGGCACGCGCGGAGGCCGCGCGACTCAAACCACGTCTCGCCGAGATCGACAAAGAACTCGCCCGCTTCGTGCCCTTGGTGAAATCAGGTGCCGAGCGCCCCATGATCAACGCTCGTGAAAACGCGGATCGCTTTGCGCCGATAAAGGCCAAGCGCGTGCGCTTCACCATCAAGGCCACGAACAACCTGGAGCCCTGCATCGACGAACTCGAAGTCTTCAACACTAGCGGCGAGAACGTCGCGCTCGCCACCGCAGGCACGCAGCGCAAATCGGGTGGCGACATCGGTGTGGCCGAGCGTCACGAACTGCGCTTCATCAACGATGGCCGTTACGGCAACGGGCGCAGTTGGATGGCCGCTGAGAAAGGCAAAGGCTGGGTGGAGCTGGAGTTCAAACAGGAGCAGACCATCGAACGCGTCGTCTGGGGTCGTGATCGCGAGGGTAAATTCACCGACCGTCTCGCCATCGACTATCAAATCGAAAGCGGCGACAGCGCAGGCCAATGGCACACCATCGCCGATGCCAGCGACCGGCAAAAGTTTGACCCAAAAAACAAAAAGCTCGTGAGGCCAACGCTCAGCGGCCTCAGCCCCGACGAGACCAAGCACGCCAAACCGCTCATCCAGGAAAAAGCCAACATCGAAGCCAAGATCAAAGCTGCTGAGAACGCGCAAAAAGTCTTCGCTGGCACATTCCGCATGCCGGATGACATCCATCTGCTGAATCGAGGCGATCCCGAGCAACCGAAGGAACCCGTCATGCCCGCCGTACTCAGCGCGCTGGGTGATTTGAAGCTGCCCAAGGAATCAGCCGAGCAACAACGCCGCCGCGTTCTCGCCGACTGGATCGCCAGTCCTCAGAACCCACTGACAGCACGCGTCATGGTGAACCGCATCTGGCAGGGCCACTTCGGCACCGGCCTCGTGCCCACGCCGAGCGACTTTGGCCACATGGGCATGAAGCCCAGCCATCCCGAACTGCTCGACTGGCTCGCCGCCGAGTTCATCCGCAGCGGCTGGAGCGTGAAGCACATGCACCGCTTGATCGTGCTCAGTACCGTTTACCGGCAGTCATCCGACATGTCAGACAAGTCCGACTCATCCGACGCTGCCGCGAAGGACGCCGATGTCCGCCTCCTCTGGCGCTTCCCCAGCCGCCGTCTCGAAGCCGAATCCATCCGCGACTCGATGCTCGCCGTCAGCGGCCAGCTCAATTTGAAGATGCACGGGCGCGGCTACAATCTCTTCGATCAACGCGGCGGTCTCAGCGGCTTTGATCCCATCGAAACCTTCACGCCCGACAACCAGCGCCGCATGATCTACGCCCACAAAGTCCGCCGCGAACCCGAGACCGTCTTTGGCGCCTTCGACTGCCCAGATGCAGGCCAAAGCACCGCCATCCGCCGCGCCAGCACCACGCCGATCCAAGCCCTCAACCTCTTCAACAGCCTCTTCACCCTCGCCCAAGCGGAAGCCTTTGCCTCACGAGTGAAAAAGGAAGCCGGTGACGACATCGCCAAGCAAATCAAACGCGCCTACCAACTCGCCCTCAGTCGTGCGCCAACAGGCGAAGAACTCGACGTAACCCAGCCCATCGTCCGCCAGCACGGCATCAGCACGCTTTGCCGTGCCTTGTTTAACTCAAACGAGTTCCTTTTCATCCCATGAACCCTCACATGGAACACATCTCCCTCGCTGGACGCCATCTTCTGGATCGTAGGCGCTTCCTTTCAAGTAGCGCCACCGCACTTGGCTCCATCGCGTTGACAAACTTGCTCGGGATGGATGGCCTGCTCGCCGCTAATGGCCCCATCATTGATCCCGGACGACCTTATGCGCCACGTCAGCCGCATTACCCAGCGAAGGCAAAGAACGTCGTCGTCATTTTCTGCGCCGGTGCGGTGAGTCAGCTTGAGACGTGGGATTACAAACCCGAGCTAATCAAGTGGGACAACAAACCTTTGCCCGGTGGCCCCGCGGTCACCTTCCAAGGACCCGCAGGCAATCTTGCGCGACCGCAGTATGCCTTCCGACCTCGCGGTCAAACCGGCAAGTGGGTGAGTGACGTGATCCCACACCTCGCCGAGCTGACGGATGACTTTGCCTTCGTGCATTCGCTCACGAGCAAATCCAACACGCATGGCCCTGCGGAGAATTTCCTCTCCACCGGCTCGGTGCTCGATGGCTTCCCAAGTCTCGGCGCATGGACGACGTATGCGCTCGGCAGCGAGAATCAGGATCTGCCTTCCTACGTCGCCATTCCTGATCCACGCGGCGTGCCACAAAATGGTGCGAACAACTGGGGCCCAGGCTTCCTGCCCGCCGCCTTTCAAGGCACCACGATGAGTTCCAAAAGCCCCGTGCGTCATCTTTCCGCGCCCGGTGTCACCGCACAGGCCGATCAAGCCGCGCGTTCGTTGCTTCAGCGCATGAATGCACGTCATCTCGAAGCCCATCCAGGTGATGGCAAGCTCGCAGCACGCATCGCCAGTTACGAACTCGCCGCACGCATGCAACTCAGTGTGCCCGAGATCAACGACCTCAGCACCGAACCCGCGCACATCCTCAAACTCTACGGTGCCGACGACACACAGAACGCCGAGAAAGCTGCGTTCGCGAAGAACTGCATCCTCGCCCGTCGCTTGATCGAACGCGGCGTGCGTTTCGTTCAGCTTTTCAACGGCGCGTATGCCAGCGGCGGCAAACTCAACTGGGACGGTCACAGCGATCTCAAAACGCAGTATGACGTGCATGCCTCTATCCTCGATCAACCCGCCGCTGCATTGATTCGCGATCTCAAGCAACGCGGCCTGCTTCAAGACACGCTTGTTGTTTGGTGTACCGAATTTGGGCGCATGCCCTTCTTCCAAAAAGGCGCGAAGGGCCGCGATCACAACCCCGACGGTTTTACTTGCTGGATGACCGGCGCAGGCGTCAAACCCGGCGTGAGCACCGGCGAGTGCGATGAACTCGGCCAGAAAGCCGTGAAGGACATCCATCCGCTCTACGACTTCAACGCAACCATCCTCCACCTGCTAGGACTAGATCACGAGCGTCTCACTTTCGAGCACAATGGCTTTCAACGCCGCCTCACGAATGTTGAGGGCCATGTGATCAAGGCGATGCTGGCGTGATCACCTTTACACGATGATCTCCTTGATGACGTGCCCATGCACATCGGTGAGACGGCGGTCGATGCCGTTGTTGTAGAAGCTGAGTTTCTCGTGATCGAGGCCGAGCAGGTGCAGCGCGGTGGCGTGGAGGTCGTAGCAGTAGGCGGGGTTTTCGGCGGCTTTGAAGCCTAGATCATCGGTGCTGCCGTAGGCGGTGCCGCCGCGTATGCCGCCGCCGGCCATCCAGGCGGTGAATGCTCCGGGGTTGTGATCGCGGCCTTTGCCTGCGCCTTGCGCGGCGGGCTGGCGGCCAAACTCGCTGGTGCAAATCACGAGCGTGCTGTCGAGCAGACCGCGTGATTTGAGATCGGTCAGCAGCGCGGCGGCGCCGGTGTCGAGGATGGGGCCCCAGTAGCCGTGGTCGCGCACGATGTCTTCGTGGCTGTCCCAGTTCGGACGGATTTTTTTCGCGGCCGTGTTTTCCGCGCCGCAGAAGATCTGCACAAAACGCACACCGCGCTCGACGAGTCGGCGGGCGAGCAGGCATTGGCGGCCAAAGGTGCCGATGTCTTCGTGATCGAGATTGTAGAGTTGCTTGGTGGCGTCAGATTCGCCGCGCAGATTGGTGGCGTCGGGAGCGCTGAGTTGCAGACGGGCGGCCAGTTCGTAGGCGGAGATGCGGGCTTCGAGTTCGCTGTTGCCCATGCGCTCGGCTGCGTGCGCTCGGTTTAACGTTTGGAGAAAATCGCGGCTCGTCTGCTCGGTCTGTCCGCGGAGATGAGCGAAGTTTTTCGACGGGAACAAATCAGCGATGGGCGGCTTCTCGACATCGGTCTGGAGCGTGGTGCCCTGATGAATCGCGGGTAGAAAACCCGCGCCCCAATTGATGACGCCGCCGGGCGGAAGTCCGCGCGGATCGGGTAACACGACGAAGGCGGGCAGGTCATCGCTCACGCTGCCGAGTCCATAGGTGACCCACGCGCCCATGCTGGGAAAGCCGGGCAGGATGAAGCCGCTGTTCGCCATGAACATCGCCGGGCCGTGCAGCGCAGTCTTGCTCTGCATCGAATGAATGAAAGCCATGTCGTCCACACGTTGCGCGAGCTTCGGGAAGAGGTCGCTGATCCAGCGTCCACACTCGCCATGTTGGTGGAAGGGCCACCAGCTCTGCTGACAATTGCCCGGCTTCGACGCGAAGAACTGCAGCTTGCCATCGGCGTCGAACGGTTTGCCCTGACGCTTCGCCAGCTGGGGTTTGTAATCCCAGGTATCGACATGCGAAAGGCCACCAGGGCAGAAGATTTGGATCACCGCTTTAGCCTTAGCGGGATGATTCGAGGTCTTGGGCGCGAGCGGATTCGCGGCCGCGATGGCATCGCGATGCAGCATGGATGCGAGCGCGGTGCCGGTGAAGCTGTGGAGGAAGTTGCGACGTGACGTGGAGTTCATGATTGGTTGCTTGGGGTTCCTATGGCGATTGCTTTTCGGCTTCTCTAAGCGTCTTCTCGAACACATCCAACTGCTCTGGTCTGTTCCTGAGCCAAAGCGTGTTATCTGCGAGATCAAGCCAAGCGGCACTGCCCACTGGAGAGATCAGACCTCGCTGCCTACTCCACGTCTTCGAATTGCATGCAAAAGGTGCCAACCTTCCGTCTTTATCATTCAGCCGAGCATGAAGCTTAGCGGAGTTGCTCTTCTGAAGCTTGTAGGAGCGGACGTCCAGGCTGTAGCCATCCATTTGAGTCAGTCCTTTGCCCTTGAATGTCTCGACGGTTGCCCGTGACTCAATTTCTTCGATCAGCTCTGCGATGGAATCGAGACTGACCTTCGTGTTGATTACCACGAGCGAGTGAATGTCACTCCGGTAGTCTGCATAGGTTCCTTCGGGAAAAGCAGCGCTTTGCTTCTTTAGCAGGTCTTCAACTGCGGACCATGCGGCCTCCGAAATCGCCGACTTTTGCAATTTCAGGAGTTGCGCAGCAGCGGAACTGAGAGTCCAAACCCGCCAATAGAGTTCATGTGGATCAAGGTCATTGTGAATGCCCGCTAGGAGATGATCATTCACAAGCTTCATTCGAGCCAAGCTGACGTTTTGAACATACGAAAGAGCTTTGGCTGCGGTCTCGCCTTTGGCTGAATGCGTAATCAACGGACGATTGCGCATGATTGCGGGTTCGAGATACACACGGACCCTCACCGCAAGCCGCTGGCAGGCTTGCCGCCACTCATCAACGGCAACATCTGGGGAGACTTCCTTCACGTCGAACTCAGGCAAGATCAGCGTTTGGACAGCGACAATGGGGCTGGTTCCTGGAGCCGGGCGCTCCCAAACAGGCTTCTCATGGGCGCGTTCTTTGATGATCTGCGTTTGAAACTGATCCCACTGCTCAGGCCGAAAAAATGGATCGAGCGCAAGGGCTTGGGACCATCCGAGAAATGCAAGCATCTAAACCGTGGAGATGGATTGTTTCATGATTGTAGGGTGACTGAATATGAAATTGCAGCCTCGTGGCGTGCGGAACGGCGGAGGGCTGCACGAGACTGAAACCGATGTTGCTTGCACACACAATTATGTGCTAGCTTGGTAGCATGAAAATGGTTCTCGAAAAAGACATCGTCAGTCTCACCGACTTCGCCCGTCAGACGCGCAAGCACACGGCGGAGTTGAAGAAGAACAACAGGCCGCGTGTTCTGACCCACAACGGCAAGGCGGCGGCGGTGGTGCTCTCCGTTGCTGCGTATGATAAGATGGCTCATGCAGCGGAGGAGTATCGGCTGGATATGGAACTGAAGGCCGCGCTGGAGGCGTATGATCGCGGGGATCGGGGAAGACCTTTGGATGAAGCGTTCGGAGATCTCCGCGCACGTCTGTTTAAAGCGAAGCCCAAGAAATGATCTACTCGGTAAAGCAAGCGCTCTCGGCCGACGAATGCGTTGCGGCCCAGGTGAAGTGGTATCGCGAAGATGAACAGCGCGGCGGCGACGCGCTGGCCAGCCGATGGTTTGATCTGCATCACCTCGCTTTGGCAACGCTTGGCAACAATCCAACTCGCCACGGCTTCGCACCAGAGAACGGCAAGTGAATGCAGCAGCAGATCCGCCAGATGCTTTTTCGCCCTTGGAAATCAGGCGTCGGCTGGCGTGTGCTCTACACCATCGACGAAGCCCACAAGACCTTGACGATTCTTTAGATTCGTCATGAGCATCTGTGCTGGCTATTTGATGCAGCGGATGATGAAGATCAGTCCACATAAATAAACTCGTTGGCATTGATGAGCATCCGGCATAGCGCAAAGAGGCCCTGCTCGGTGACGAGGGGTGGGGCGGCTTGCACTTCGGCGCTGGTGGGAGCGCGTTGGAAGGTGAGGGCGAAGGCTCGGCGGATGGCGGCTTCGCGGGAGTCGGTTTCGTTTTCGATGCGCGTGGCAAGATGCCGCGCCTGCTGGAGAATGAAGTCGTTGTTACTGAGCGTGAGCGCCTGGAGTGCTGTCGTCGTGTTCACGCGGGCAGGCGTGAGATTGGCCGGGTCGGGGCAGTCGAGCGTGGACATGAACTGATGCGGCGTGGTGCGCACGATGAAGCGGTAGATGCTGCGCCGCCAAAGCTCCGGTTTGTCCGGCGTGATGTAGTCGTAGATGGGTGCGTATGCCTCGGTGTAGTTGAAGTCGCGGTAGCCTGGGCCGCCCATTTCGGGATTGAGCGTGCCGCTGACGGCGAGCACGGCGTCGTGCAAGGACTCGGCATCGAGACGACGCGGGTTTTGCCGCCAGAGGAGACGGTTGGCGGAGTCCAAAGTAGCTGCGGCTTTAGCCGCATCGGTTCGGCTAAAGCCGAAGCCACTTTGCTGCCGATACGCCGCACTCATGACGATGAGCTTGTGCATGTTTTTGAGCGACCAGCCGCTTTTCAAAAACTCGCTCGCGAGCCAGTCGAGCAACTCAGGATGCGAGGGCTTGTCGCCGCCGAGACCGAAATCGCTGGGCGTGGTGACGAGTCCCTGTCCGAAGTGATGATGCCAGAGCCGATTCACGAGCACGCGGCGCGTTAGCGGATTGTCGGGATGCGTAATCCACTCGGCGAGTGCACGACGGCGCTGGCCTTCCGGAGTGGCGTTGTCGCCAAGAGCGACAGGAGCATGTGTTGCCCAAGCGAAAGCGGTGGGCACGACTTCCGCGCCTTCGTCCTCGGGATTGCCGCGGCGTTGCACTTTGATGACCGGAGGCTTCGCATCGGAAACGACGGCATAGACCTTGGCAGGCTCAGGTAGGGCTTTGAGGTCGCTTTCGATCTTTTGGGCCTCGGCACGGAGTTTCTTCAATTCAATTACAGCGGCCTCTGTGAGGCGACTTTCGGTGACTTCAGGCACGATTTTGGGATCACCGATGAAAAGCAGATCGTTCCCGATGCCATCACCGCCGTCTGTGGCGATAAGAGTGAGCGTTTTGGCGTTCGCAGGCACCTTGATGTCGAGCAAGGCTGTCTCGTCTTTGCGCAGATTGAGTTTTTGGAACTTCAACTCGGCATCCACGAAGATCGTGAAGTCAGCGCGACTCGCTGCGGCTTCTTTCGATGCTCCGAAACCGACGAGGCCAGTGAGGCGCATGGCAGCGAGGCCGCTTTGCTCGCGCAACTTCACGAGGTCAAAGGTGATGCCGCTGTTCGCGTGCATGGCGAGCATCGTGTGGCCTTTGGTAATAAAGTCTGTGTCGCCGAGCGTGGTGCTGCGCTGTGCATTCAGTGGGCGGTTCGCGATGGTGTCCCAAAAATGACCGATGGTCGTGGGGACGCCTTTCACCTGCACCTTGTAGTCCACGGT
>JBILPY010000290.1:0-5716 GCA_044373575.1 Prosthecobacter sp.
GCATCTCCATGGTGAGCTGTCCCGTCACGGCAGCGGCAGCATGGCGTAACAAAAGGGTGCGTCCGGCGACCTCCTGCAGGCGCTCCAGCACGGCGATGAAGCTGTTGCGCATGGCGTTCGTGGTGACCACGCGGACCTGCCCGCCATTCCAGGAGGCGGTGAAATCGGCGCCGTCGAAGCCGGGGAAGTTCTTCCCCATGTCGCTGTCGCGGAAATCCACGGGCTGGCCTGCCATGATCTCGATCAGATCCTTCACGCGCTGGCCGAGCTCGACGGCACTGTCCACGGTGGTTTCGCCATGACCTTCGAGGAGGTGCTTTTGGAGAAGCTCATCCACCTTCGCCGCGAGGGCGGGTCGTGCTGGAGCAGCGGCAGGCTGCGGCGGGATGGCTGGGGGCGTCACGACGACACTTGCCAGCAAAGGCGCGGTCACTGGCAGTGTTGGTTTCTCAGTGCGTGGAGGCGCGGAAGACAGGGTCTTTTTAGCTCCAGGAATATCCGGCGGCGCTGGAGCCGCGACTGCGGGCGGCGGTGCAGGCTTTGCCACTTCAGGCGTCACGGCGACTGGCGCGGGTGCTGCCACCGGCGCAGGTGTGTTGAGGGCCTTTTCATAAACATCACCCGCTGCGGCGATGAGGTGACGTGGGAATACAGCACCGCCCTGCGTGAGGCGCGTGAGGTCGCTCTCCGTGAGCGGGTGAAGCTCTGAGGTGATGCCATCTTTGGCACGCTGGGCGGCGAGGGCGGGTGACTTCAGGCGAGCGAGCAGGAGCGCTTTTTTGTCCTCGCCGCCGATGGGCAGGACATCGGTCACGGGCAGCAGGAAGCCGAGGGGTGCGGATGAATCCGGCACACCGATCCTGCCGCGCAGTGCCTGCGTGAGCCCGGCGTCCCAAGCGGTGAAGCGCTCGGCCACGAGACCGATGAGCACGGCCCAGTTTTCACTCTGATCGATGAGCGAGAAGAGCAGGCGCTGGAACTCATCGAGCTGAGTGGATGAGGCGATGAGATCGAGCTGATCCATCACCAGCACGAAGGGCATGCCGACGCGGGCGGAGAGCTTCCCGAGAAGCTGGATGACCACGGCGCAGTCCTCGCGGCGCAGCGGTTCGGGCACGCCGAGGTATTTCAGATCAGCCTCGGTGAGGTAGGTCGCCCCGGCGAGCCACTGAGCGGCGAGCGCCTCTTTGTCATCACGCAGCACGGTCAAAATGGCGCGCAGCACACTGCGCGGCACGGATGGGAAATCCGACTCCAGCAGGAGCAGCGCCTGATGCAGGAGATCCTTCTTTTCCTCCAAGGCGATGCCGCTCCACGCCTCGTGCAGTTGGGAAAGGGTCACATCCTGCTCCACCACCGGGCGCAGCAGCGCGTAGGCCAGCAGACGGAGCTGGCTGTAGGTCGAGGCACCGCCATTCGGATGACGGGCGGGGTGCCGCAGACTGGCGATGAGCCGCCCGAGCACAAAGGCCTCCAGCGTCTCCGACTGCAGCGGTGGATTCGGCGCATAGGCGTAAAAGATCGTGTCGCCTGTCTGGCGGCGCAGACGCGCGAAGAGGTGGGACTTCCCCGCACCGCCCGCGCCTCGGATGAAGCGCACGCGTGTCCTCTTCGTGGCACGCACCATCTCCACCATCACATTGAGATCCGTCGTCGCATAAGCATGGATGGATGGCACATCCAGCCACTCGCGTGAGCCCCACAGTTCGGCCTCGCCAACGCTGGAAGAAAAGAAGGGATTCAGGGGAAGATAGGTGGCGGTCATTTCATCAAGTAAGGCTGACCCAGCTCCATGCGAAGCCAGGGGGTCCGATGGCGAGAGGCACGAGCAAAGCGCGCTCCTCTTCGGGAAGGTCCTGCGGATATTCACAAGGTTCTAACCAAATCACCCCCTCGTTGTAAAGCCTCTCGATCATGCTTCGGAATCGTTGAAGATCAGCCACTTGCGCGTGACCCGCCGCCCATGCGGCATAATGCGCCCAGGTCTGCGGCAGTGGCACCATGCGGGTGGAGGAGCGCCGCGCATCCGCCTCATACCACTCCCGCAGCAGTTCCGGCGTCAGCTCCGCCAAAGGTTCAGCGGCAGGCACTGGGGCCGCGCCATCCAGCCACAGGATCAAGCCCTCCACCGTCAGTTCCGACGACCGCACCGCATTGACCTGCTGCACCAGCAGTCGCAGCCGACGCAACGTCGCCGTGTCGAGCAGATCCCGCGCGGAGGGCCGCGTCGCCAGCACCAGCGGGATCGCTTTTGGCAAAAGGAACAGCCGCTGCTGCGAAAGCAGCCCCTCGAACGCCGCCTCGAACTGCGCGTGCAGGGCCGGCGCGAGCTTCTTCCGCAGGTCGGGGAGCTTCAGGGGCTTCTTCGCCGACCGCACCCATTGCTCCAGCAGATGCGCGGTGATCGCCGCCTCATCATGCATGGTGTAGCTCAGCTCCGCCGGCTTGCGTGGATTCAGAGGCAGAGCGCGGACGCTCGTGATGCCGGCCAAAGCAGACAGCACCGCGTCCTTCTTCGCCGCGTTGGCTCCCACGATACCGCGCAACTGCTTCACCAGCTCCGCCAGCGTCAGCGGCAAAGGCGATTGGTGAAGGAGATCGAGCAGGGCGGCGGGGAGATCAGCGGTGGTGGGCATGGACGAAGATGACACGTTGCCCACCGACTGATCTTGCCTCATTCCGGCTGTCTGCCCGTTCGCTTCACGGCCTCAGCCATCCAGGCGCTCTCGGCTTTCCAGGGATCATCCGCCCGCATCTGCGCGATGGTCATGGGCAGGCGGGCGCTCCAGTTCACGCCGCTGGCGATGCCGGGGACGTTAAAGCGCTCCTCCAGAGCAAAGAGGTCCGGCAGCATGAAGGCGGCGTAACGAGCGTTGCTCGCCATCAGCGCCTCCAGCAGGCAGTGGCGGACGTGATCATCATAGGCGGGCCAGTCGCCCTCGCGGATGGGGAGCCCGGCAAACTCGCTGAGGTAGCGCAGCTCTTTGTTCCCCAGATAGCGGTCGCCCTCGTCGGGGCTTTGGCTGTCGCGGCGGCGATGCTCCCAATGCGTCTTCATGGGCTCGTGATCGTGTGTCGCGTATGTCGTGAAGGCACAGTTCGGGTAATCCCTGCCCTGCTGCACATGGCCGTTCCCATCGTCCTCCCAGTGGCTCACTTTGAAGCCGGGCACGTCGAGGCCGAGCAGGTGCGGGCGCACATAGTCAGGCACCGTGCCCAGGTCCTCTGCCACGACTTCATACGGCGCGGCGGCGTCCACGATCACCTTCAGATACTTGTCACCAGCGGCCAGGTTCGCGGCCTTGTGCTCGTCGGTATCGTCGGCGTGCTCCTTGTAATGCGGCAACTGACCACCCGTGCGCTCCTTGGCCTCATCGTCCGTTAGGTGGAGGAACTCCTCATTCCTCTGCGGCCTCCAGGGGAAGCTATAGATCCGGTAAAAGCCCAGCACGTGGTCGATGCGGAAGATGTCGAAGACCTCCGTCAGCTTCTTCACCCGGCGCTGCCACCAGCCAAAGCCATCCGCCTCCATCACATCCCAGCGGTACAGCGGGATGCCCCAGTTCTGGCCCCAGCGCTGCACGAAGTAGTCGTCTTTAAAATACGTCTCCGGCGGCGCACCACCACACCACTCCAGGTTAAACTGCTCCGGCTCAAAGAACACATCACTGCTGCACCACGAGATGCCGAAGGGCACATCCCCCATCAGCTTGACCCCCTGCTCCGCCGCATAGGCCCGCACCGCGCGCCACTGGCTGAAGCACAGCCACTGCACATAGGCGTGGTAGCCCAGCTTCTCCGCGATCTCCTCCGCGTGGCTCACCCGCTGCTCCGCCAGCCAGGCCCTCGCCTTCGCGCCGCTGCCCGTCTCCTCAGGCCAGTTCGGCCAGTCCTCATGGCCGTGGATGTCCATCAGCACGCGGAAGAGGCAGTAGTCATCCAGCCAGCTCGCCTCGGCCTTGCAAAAGGCCGCAAACTCCTTCCCTCGCTTCGTCTTCTTGGACAGGCGGCTGTAGCCGTGGCGCAGCAGGTTCGTCTTCAGCTTCCGCACCTTGTCATACTGCACGGGGCCCTCCTGCAGCGCATCACCGCCCAGAAAGCGCACCGTCGTCCGGTAAAACTTCTCCTCCACCTCCGGCACGATCGTCGGCGTGATCTCCAGCGTCAGATAGTCCAGCGCGATGGAGCTGATCGCATTGTAGGGGCTGCTGTCTCCCCCCGTGGCATTGATCGGCAGGAACTGCACAAAGCCCAGCCCGATGCTCGCCGCCCAGTCGATCAGTTCACACACCCCGCCCGTATCCCCGATGCCGAGATCATCAGCAGAGCGGATGGCAAAAACGGGGACGAGGATGCCAGCACGGCGGGGTTGGATAGAGGGCATGAGGGGGCGGATGAATGGGGACAACCAGGCATGATGCAACGGGCGAATGCAGCAAACCCCACGCAGTCCCCGTGCCAAGCCCCCAACCGATCCCCCGACCCCGAACGTCGAGCGTGACAAGCCCCCGCCTTCCCGCTAAAACCGCCCCATGAGCGAAGGCTTCCTCTACCACCCAGCGCCGAACCCCCGTGGCGGATTCACCACCCGCGCCGTCATGGGCCAGCAGATCACCGAGGCAGAGCTCGACACCGCCGTCGCCGCCGAGGTCGGCCTGGACCCCGAGCAATGCGCCCGCGTCCTCACCGCCTACCTCCGCCACCTCCTCGCCGCCGCCGCGAACAGCCGCTGGTCACCCCTCCTCTACGGCCTCATCGGCCTCTTCCCCAGAGCCGGCGGCAGCAGCCCCAGCCGCGACACCTTCCACACCGCCGAAGACCTCCAGGCCGGCGTCCGCATCGCCTTCAGTCTCGATGCCATCCGCCAATGGCGCAAAGGCCTCCACCTCGTCAGCCAGGGCTTCGCCGGCCTCGTCACCCCCCAGCTCGGCAGCATCATGTGCTGCGCCCACGGCCGTGCAGATGTGTACGTCCCCGGCGACTTCATCACCATCAAGGGCAGCCACCTGAAGCTCGACCAGCACGACCCCGCCCAGGGCGTCTTCATCCGTCAGCAGGACGGCAGCGAGATCCGCTGTGCCATGTATGGCGGCAATACACGCCTCCAGGTCAGCACCATCGTCCCCGACACCGTCAGCGGCCCCATCCACATCCGAGTCGCCACCCACATCTACGGCAGCGTCCGCAGCACCGTCTATCCCACCCCCCTCCAGCAGATGCCGCCCCTCATCCCAGGATAAAAGAGCCCGCCAGGCCGCCCCCGCCCGCCGTGGCCCCCGCCCCCATACCGCACGAAGGTCGCCCCATCGAGCCCGTCGGAGTCACCCCGACGGATACGAGGGGCCTGGGTAAGCCCGACGATGAGCCGATCACCCAATCCGTTGGAGTCACCCCAACAGGTTCAATGAGCCAGGGTAATAGCAACGAGGGTGCTGGGTATCGTCCCGTTGGAGTCACTCCAACGCGTTTGGTGATCCTGGGTAAGCCGAACGAGGGTCCAGGGTCATGCCGACGAGGGGCCAGGGGCCGAACCCGTCGGAGTCACCCCAACAAGATCGAAGAGCCAGGGCAACCCAACCGATGGTCCAGGGGTCAAGTCTATCGGAGTCACCCCAACAGCACCGAGGGGCCTGGGTAATCCCGTCGCCCATCCAGGGTCATCCCCACGGCCCCCCAGGTGCCCCGGCCCCCCGAGCGCCCCCCCCCCCCCACGGGC
>JBILPY010000036.1:0-16060 GCA_044373575.1 Prosthecobacter sp.
GGTTGGACCCTCCAACCATGAAAACGACTCTTCTCAGCCTCTCGCTGGCCGTTCTGACCTCGACCGTCTTCGCCAAAGTCGAACGCATCTGGATGACGCACCAGTCGCCGGACAACAGCAAAATCGTCATCTCATGGGAAACCTCCTCGCCGGGTGATTCCGTGGTCGAGTTTGGGACTTCGCCGCAGCTCGGCGAGAGCGTGAAGGTGGATGGCAGCCGCACGTTGCATCATGTGGAGATCCCGATCCCGCAGAAAGATGCCCTCTATCATTACCGCGTGAGGAGCGGTGATCAGGTTTCGGACATCAACACGTTCAAAGGTTACCCATCGAAGCTGCTGCGCATCGCTGTCGTGGCGAACATCCGTGCGGATGCGAAGCTGAACTTCACCGCGATCAAAAAGGACGATCCGCATCTGCTCATCTCGGCGGGTGATACGGCCATGCAGTATCAATTTGCCACCGAGGCTGACAAGGAAGCCACGAAGTCCCACAGCACGGCCATCGACACTCAGGCAGACCTTTTTAAAAGCACGCCGCTGATGGTCTCGCTAGGCAATCTGGACCGCAAGATCCGTCCGAACGGCCTCAGCATGGAGGAGCCGGGTTATGACATCGCGGCGACGGGCTACCGGAAGTTCTTTGCGCTGCCAGGCAAGGAATGGATCTGGGCCTGGGACATCCCGGACTTCGATCTCCGCTTCATCAGCGTGGACATGAGCCACACGGGCGACTTCGGAAAGCCGAACCAAGCTTGCAACGCGTTCGACAAGGACTCCGAGCAGTTCCGATGGTTCGAGGAAACGATGAATGCCACGAAAGCGGGCTTCGTCGTGACGATGTATGGCGAAACCGGCGGAACCGTGCGTCGTCACCCCGAGGGTGGATGGAAGCGCGTCCTTGAAAAAGGCAGCATCGCCATCTCCGGCGAGTGCTACCACGCCGAGCGCACCGAGCTGGACGGCATGACCTACTACAACAGCTCCGTGCGCGGCAATGGCACCTTCGGCCACGATCCACAGGCCTCCTTTTCTGACAAGGCTGCGAGCTACCAGCTCCTCACCCTCGACCGCGAGGCTGGTACGCTCAAATCCGAGCTCAAAGCTCTCGATGATGGTCGCGTGCTCGACAGCAAAACCTTTACCAAACGGGCAAAATGAGATTCCTGGCTCTTTGGGCGGTTGTTCTGCCTCTGTCACTCCACGCCGAGGACCAGCCCGCGCCTGCGAAGGCCGTCTTCACCATCGCAGGCCTCGAATGCGGGAGCTGCGTTTACATGGTGCAGCATCAGTTGTCGCAAACACCCGGCATCGCCGAGGTGGAGGTGCTGCAAGGGCTCGAAGGCTACGCCAGCGTGAGCTACGACCCTAAGCTCGTCAGCGATCACCAGATCGCGCAGGCCGTGCGTGAGACTCCCGGTCTGCACGGCACGCCCTATATCGCCGCGATGAAACTGCGCGTGCCGGGTTTCTCTCAGCACGCGCCTCAGGTAAAGTCGCTCTTTGAGAAGTGGAAGCCGTTCATCGAGCTCGTCATCTGGGACGCGCACGCAGGCGAGCTGATCGTGAACTTCGCCGAGTTGAAAAAAGACGCGAAGGGAGTCTTCCCGCGCGGCTGGAGCCTCTCGCAGCTTGATGCAGGATTGAAGAAGCTCGGCCTCAAATATGAAATTCTCTCACCGGCCACGCTGTGATGCGGTCATTCATGAAACGACACCTACTTCCACTCCTTCTCGCTACCTCAGTCCTCGCTGCGGATGAAATCCGCACGGAGCATGATGTCGATTTCCTCGGCGCTGGTCGGAAGCAAAAAGCGGATCTGTATCTGCCGACGAATCCGCAGCCGGGGCAAAAGTTTCCCGCTGTGGTCATCATTCACGGCGGTGGCTGGTCCGGTGGTGAAAAGCGGGCGGCTCGAGAGATCAACATCGGCACCACGCTGGCGCTGAATGGCTATGTCGGCATGAGCATCGACTACGTTTTGGCGAACAGCGAGCACCCCGGTCCGACCTGGCCGCAGAACCTGCACGACTGCAAAACGGCCGTGCGCTGGCTGCGGGCGAATGCAGAGCGATTGCAGGTCGATCCCGCGCACATCGGCGTCATCGGCGGCAGCGCGGGCGGACACCTCGCCGCGATGGTGGGCCTCTGCGGCGGCGAGCTCGATCCACCCGGCGAGGGCGATTGCCGCGTGCAGTGCGCCGTCGATCTGTATGGCCCGGTGCTGTGGTTTGAGCAGCGAGACCTTGCCATGTTCCGCAAAACTCGCGCCGAGGCTCCCGAACTCTACAAACAGGCCGATCCACGCTCCCACATCGACAAGAGCGACCCGCCGCTGCTCATCCTGCACGGCACCGCAGACAAAACGGTGGCAGTCTCCGACTCGGAAGCGCTCGCGGCGGCGATGAAGGCCGCTGGAGCCGCGCATCAGCTCGAGATCATCCCGGATGCACCGCACACCTTTCACCTCCAGCCGAAAGAGCGCGATCTGCGCCCGCTGGTGCTCGGTTTCTTCGCCGAGCATCTCAAACCGAAACCATGAAGCTCCTCGTCTTTCTCCTCCTCGCTGCCTCCTGCATCGCAGCCGATCCACCGCTCGATTTTATCGACACCAGCTTCGAAAATGCTTCACCGCTTTGGTATGAGTTCGCGGCGGACGGCACGGTGATGGTGAATCTGAACTACGACCATGAGAGGAACTCGCCGAACCGTGCGGCAGGGCATTTTCACTTCCGCATCCAAGCTCCGAAGGGCCGCAAGCTCACGCTGGAGTTCAAGAACCTCGACAATGTCTGGAATGGCAAGCCGGGCTCCGTGGCGAAAGAGATCCTGCAGGTCGTCACCTCGCTCGATGGCAAAAAATGGACACCCGTGCGCACCGAATCCCCGGAGCCGGGTCGTGTCCGTGTGACGCTCGAAATGCCAGCGGAGGCCTTGTTTGTCGCACGGGCCGAGCCTTACCGGCTTTCGGACCTGAATCACTTCTTCAGCGAGATCAAATCGAGTCCGCTGGTGAAGATCGAGCCCATCGGTAAAACGGTGCAGGGGCGCGAACTCGAAGTCATCCGCGTGGGTCGTGCCGAGGCACCGAATCGCGTCTTTCTGCGTGCGCGGGCGCATCCGTGGGAGCCTGCGGGGAACTGGGTGGTCGAGGGACTCGTGCGTCGCCTGCTCAAAGGCAATGCCGAGGCCGAAAAGTGCCTCGCCAGCTACAACGTGTGCATCATGCCGATGGCTAACAAAGACGGCGTCGAGCGTGGCGGCACGCGTTTCAACCTCGGCGGATGGGACTTGAACCGGAAATGGGATCAACCGGCTGATCCGCGATTCGCGCCGGAAAACGCGGCGCTCGAAAACTGGCTCGCCGCCGAGATCCAAGCCGGTCGTAGGCCCACCCTGGCGCTCGACTTTCACAACGACGGCAGCGGCCTGCTGCACCTTAGCCGACCCGAAGGTCCCGAAGGCGAAAAACATCTCGCCCGCATGGCTGTCTTCGAAAAATGCCTCCGTGAGTACACTTGGTTCGTCGAAGGCTCCACGAAGCCCAGCTTTCACAACCCCGGCTCGCTCGGCGAAGGCTTCTTCACCCGCTTCGGCATCGACGCCGCCATTTTGGAGTTCAACTGCAACGATATCGCCGGGCTGAAAGAGCCCGCGCTAGGCAAACACTGGGTGACGTTCGGCGAAGGGCTCACGAAGGCCTTCGTGACGTATTTCGCGGCCAAGTAGCATAGGCTTTCTAGCCTGTGTCGGGAGTGAAACAGCTCAGCCTAGAAAGGCTAAGCTACGACCTTCGCGCAATCGACCGCTTCAGCCGCGTATGAGACCACCTCATGTTTTCACGCCTTCTTTTCCTCACGCTGATCACTTTCACTCTGCCCTTGCACGCCAGGCCTAGTGGTGATGGCAAGACGGATGACACCGCGGCCGTGCAAACGATGCTCGATGCCGGTGGCGCGGTGCGATTCCCACGCGGCACCTATCGCCTCACGAAGCCCATCGTCGTCGATCTCGACAAAACGGGCTTCATCTCGCTCAGCGGCGACGGAGTGGCGCGTTTCGTGATGGAGGGCGTGGGACCGGCGTTTCATTTCAAAGGCACGCACGGCGGCACCGCCGACCCCACGAGCCTCAAGCCGGAAATTTTTGCCCGACAGCGCACGCCGATGGTGGACGGCATCGAAATCGTCGGCGCAAACGAAGAGGCTGACGGAGTCGAGGCCACGGGCACGATGCAGATCACCATCACGCGTGTGGCGGTGCATGAGGCTCGACACGGCATCCACCTCACCGTGCGGAATCGCAACGTCATCATCAGCGACTGCCATTTGTATCACAACAGCGGCATCGGCGTGTTTTACGACAACGTCGATCTCCACCAGTCGAACATCATCGGTAGTCACATCAGCTACAACGCGGGTGGCGGTGTGGTCACGCGTGGTGGCGGCGTGAGAAATCTCCACATCGGCACCTGCGACATCGAGAGCAACATGATGCCAGAGGCACCGCCGACGGCGAATGTGCTCATCGACTGCACGGACGGCTCCACGGCTGAGGTGAGCATCACCGGCTGCACCATCCAGCACAATCCATCGCCCGGCGCGGCGAACGTGCGCTTCATCGGCAAAGGCAAGCCGCGTGGCGACGACGACACCACGCAATGGGGCCACCTGAGCATCTCCGATAACGTGCTGAGCGACGTGGAGGTGAACATCGACCTTCAGCATGTGCGCGGCGCGGTGATCACAGGCAACACCTTCGGCGGCGGCTACGAGCACGACTTGCTCGTCACCAATTGCAGTAACATCGCCGTCGGCAGCAACACCTTCGACCGCAACCCGCCCTACTATCGTGGCAAAGCCGAAGCGGCGAAAGGAGGCCTCGTCTTCCGTGACTCACGCGACATCACGCTGATCGGCCTGCACATCGACGGCATCCGCAGTCACCCCGCCGCCGTGCAGATCGAGAACGGCGACACCTTCAACATCTCCGGCTCCACCATCCTCGACAGCGATGGAGCCGGCCTGTTGCTCAAAAACGTGACCAATAGCCTCGTCACCGGCTGCCTCATCGCCGACCGCCGCCCTGATCGAAAACCCTTTGCCTCTATCCGCATTGAGGGCGGCAAGGACAACACGCTGGCCAATAACAAGCTCACGCATGGTGCGGACTGACCCGCGATTCTCTCGATGAAAACAGCGTGGGTATGACGTAATCTTTGCCCAATGTCCAACCAGTCACCTCTTCCCGACAAGCAGGCCGGCCTGCACCAGCTTTACTTTGAAGACCCGCAGCGTGCGGACGAGATCGTGTGGGGGCGTAAGGCGAACCCGCTTTCGCGTCGTGGATTCTTTGAGCGTCTCGGACTCGCGTCGATGACGGCGGCGGTTGGATCGGAGATCGTGTTTGCGGACAAGATGCCTTCGGGATTGATCCCGGCGGCGCTGGCGCAGAGCACGGAGGCGTTTCAGATTCCCGGCAAGGAAGGTCTGAGCGTAATGAACGACCGGCCACTCGTGGCGGAGACGCCCGCGCATCTGCTCGACGATGCGATCACGCCCGCGAAGCATCTTTTCATCCGCAACAACGGCCTCGCGCCCGCGCCGGAGCTGCTCGATGCGGACAAATGGACGCTCGAGATCGCTGGCGAGAGTTGTGAGAAGCCCACGACTTTCACGCTCAAGGAGCTGAAGGAGAAGTTCACGCATCACACGCTGCAAATGGTGCTCGAATGCGCGGGCAACGGTCGAAGCGAGTTCAACCCGCCCGCAACGGGCAATCAGTGGACCACGGGCGGTGTTGGTTGCGCGAAATGGACCGGCATCCGGCTGGCGGATGTGCTGAAGCATTGCGGCATCAAGAAAGACGCGGTTTACATCGGCTACTACGGCGCGGATTTTCATCTCTCCGGCGATCCAAAGAAGTCGGCCATCTCGCGCGGTGTGCCGATTGCCAAAGCGCTCGAAGATGAATCGCTGCTGGTCTTTGCGATGAATGGCGAAGACATCCCGGTGCAGAACGGCCATCCGCTGCGCCTCATGTTTGGCGGCTGGGCGGCGTCCACCTGCGGGAAGTGGGTGAAGAAGATCGTCATCCGCGACCGCGAGCACGATGGCGAAAAGATGACCGGCCACTCCTACCGCATGCCGCGTTATCCCGTGGCACCCGGCACGAAAGTGCCGCCGGAGGACATGGTGGTCATCGCCGAGATGCCGGTGAAATCGCTCATCACCTTCCCGAAGTCGGGCATCACGCATCCGGCGGCGGACAAGCTCGCCGTAAGCGGTCAAGCCTGGGTGGGCGAAGGTGCTGTGGCATCGGTGGAGGTCTCCATCGACTTCGGCATCACTTGGCAGAAGGCACAGCTCGACAAACCGGCGAATCGCTACGCGTGGCAGCAGTGGCGCACTGAGCTGAGCTTCCCGAAAAAGGGCTACTACGAGATCTGGGCACGCGCCACCGACGACCAAGGCCGCTCGCAACCGATGGTGCTGCCCGGCTGGAATCCAGAAGGTTATCTGAACAACTCCTGCCATCGCCTCGCCCTTCAAGCCGCCTGATCATGCGCACGCTTTTCATCGCATTCCTGGCCTATGCTTCGCTCGCTTTCGCGGCAGAGGAAAAGGTGCCTGTCGATCCCACCACTGGCATGAAGATCGCGCCCGATTGGGAGATCGTGCGCAATCACTGCATCGTCTGCCATTCGCCGACCACCTTCCTGCGCCAGCGTGCCACTGAGGCGAACTGGACCTCCACCCTGGAGTGGATGCAGACCTACGGCGGCCTGTGGAAGCTCGATCCCGCCGTGCAAAAGACGATCGTCAAATACCTCGCCACCAACTACGGCCCCGGTGACGCCACGAACTACCGTCGCGCCCCGATCCCGGCCACGCTGATGCCTTTGAACCCGTACGCCACCGAGGCACGCCTCGAAGTGGAGAAGAAGAAAAAGGAAGGCCTGATTCCAACCGCCGCGCCTGTGGTGAAGTGAACCAGGGCGGTCGCATGATAGAGATGATCTTGAGATCGATTTTGATGAGAGCCATCCATGAAAACATTCCTCGGACTTCTCGCTGCCATCTGGCTCCCCTTGACCGCGTTTGGCGCTGAATCACTGGGCGCGGCTGCGTGCGAAGGCAGCTATCCGCGTCATCTTCAAGGCATCTGCACCAACGACCGCGATGCCATCTACTGGTGCTGGACGGATGCGCTGGTGAAAACCGATGCGCAGGGCCGCATCCTCAAGCAGGTGCCGGTGGCGAATCATCACGGCGATCTTTGTTATCACGCGGGTCGCGTTTATGTGGCGACGAACCTCGGCAAGTTCAACCGGCCTGCCGGTGAGGCCGACTCGTGGGTCTATGTCTATGACGGCGACACGCTCGCCGAGCTGGCAAAGCATCCGGTGCCCGAACTCGTTCATGGCGCGGGTGGCATGGCGTATCACGATAGCAAGTTCATCATCGTCGGCGGATTGCCGCCGGGAGTGAACGAAAACTACGCCTATGAATATGACGTGAGCTTCAAGTTCCAGCGTCGCCACATCCTCGCCAGCGGCTACACGCTCATGGGCATCCAAACGGCTGCGTATGCTGACGGCGCGTGGTGGTTCGGCTGCTACGGCAAGCCCGCGATGCTGCTGCGCGCGGATGAGAAATTCCTGTTCACTGGCAAATGGGAGTTCAATGCCTCCGTCGGCATGGCGCCGCTGGATCGCGGGCGTTTTCTCATAGGCCAAAACACTGCCGTGAAGGGCAAAGGTAACCAGGCGAAGGTCGTCCTCGCCCGCGTGGATGAAAAGGCCGGACTCGTGATCGAAAAGCAGTGATCTCATGAAACACATCTTCCTCATTCTCCTCTTCGGCTTCATCACCGCGGCCCCCGCTGCAAACATTGTCATCATGGTCGTCGAAGACCCGAACAACTACGAAGCGCCACGCACCATGCGTGACTTCGCTGAGAGACAGCTTAAGCCGCTCGGTCATCACGTCACGATCATCGAGGGCGACAAGCCGCAGCCGCATCACTTCGCCGGACTCGTCGAGGCGTTGAAGGACGCCGACTTGCTCGTGCTCTTCTCACGCCGTCGTTTTCCGCCGAAGGATCAAATGGCCGCCATCCGCGCTCATCTCGATGCCGGGAAGCCGCTTCTCGGCATCCGCACCGCGAATCACGCCTTCATCCCAAAGCCCAAAGAGGTCGTCGATTCCAATCTCGCGCCGTGGCCCGAGTTCACTGATGAAGTACTCGGCGCACCCAACACCGGCTACGAGACCAAAGGCCTGCCTTACACCGTCAGCGTTCCCGCTGGTCTCAAAACACCGCTGCTCGCTGGTGTGAACCCAGCGAACATCCTCGGCCATCAGTCGCTTTACAAAGTCCTGCCGCTTGCCGTCGATGCTACGCCCATCCTCATCGGCACCGCCAAGACGGACACCAGCCCGCCCATGCCTGTCGCCTGGACGCGAAGCTATGGTGCCAAGAAAGCCCGCATCTTTTACACCAGCCTCGGAGCACCTGAGGACATGCGCGTCGCCGACGTGCGTATGCTGCTGGTGAATGCGGTGAAATGGGCGCTCGCAAAGTGATCTCCGAATCCAACACCACAAATCAGCGATGAAACGAATCCACGCAAAACTCCCCGCATGCATCGCCGCGCTGGTCTTATCCTTCGCGGTGTCACACGCTCAGGACCCTACCCAAGGAACCGTGAAAAAGCTCGATCTCGACGGTGTGGCGCTGGAGGTCGTTTTCATTCCGCCGGGCGAGTTCACGATGGGCAGCACGCCGGAGGAGAAGGCGTGGGCCACTGGCATCGAAGGTGGTGCGCAGCCGGGGACGACGCGCGAGTCATTCGAGGGCGAACAGCCGAAGTCGATGCGTGTGAAGAATGGCTTTTGGATGGGGCGAACCGAAGTCAGCGTGGGACAGTTCCGCCGATTTGTGGAGGAGTCTGGCTTTGTGACCGACGCTGAAAAGCCCGGCGGCGAAACGCAGGTGTTTGACCCCGAATGGGACGGCTATCATCTCACTACCAGCGTGGTGCATCCGTGGAAGTCCATGAAGGGCAAGAGCTGGCGCGATCCAAACTGGGGATTCCCAAACAAGGATGCCTATCCGGTCGTGTGCGTGAGCTACAACGACATGAAAGCATTTTGCCAATGGCTGACTGAGCGCGAACGAAAAGCTGGTCGGCTGGCTGAGGGATGGGAATATCGCCTGCCCACAGAGGCAGAGTGGGAGTATGGTTGCCGCGGCGGCAGCAAGGAGAGTCGCTACTTTTGGTGGGGCAATGAGATCGAGGACGGCGAAGGCAGTCTGAACATCTCAAGCATGGATGTACTGCCGGGACGCACAAAGGCATGGCCACTCGCCAAGGTGCCGTGGAGCGATGGCTATTCCTTTGTTTCTCCAGTGGATCACTATGGCGAAAAGGGCCGCAACGCCTTCGGCTTGGCCGACATGTGCGGCGGCGTGTGGGAGTTTGTCATCGACCACTTTGATCCGAAGGGCGGACACGAGGACATCCATTATGAGAACGCGGAACAACGCACTGTATCACGCCCCGTGTGCCGTGGCGGAAACTACTTCGATGTGCCGGGCAACGCGCGCTGCGCCGTCCGGCTGGGAATCAAGAACGTGACTTACTCGGACTCGCGCGACGGCTTCCGCATCTGTCTGGGCAGGCGCATCCCGATGCCATGAAAACGTTGCTTCACGGGCTGGCTTTCTGCTGGCTCACGACCACGCTGAACGCCCAGTCGCCCGATCTCGGCGGCGTGAAGGTGTCGCTCGAAAGTTACTCCGGCACTGCCACGATCAGCGCGGCGAGTTTGGGCAAGTTCAAGCTGCGCGTGCAGGTGAACCGCAACGGCGACACGCAGCCGCTGAACGTGCGCGTCGAGCTGCCGAAAACAGGACGCAACGTCTGGCCGGCGAACGATGTGGAGGTGCGCGATGAGGCAGGCACGGCGATGCTCGTGCAGCGCTCCGGCATTGAGTGGGAAAACCTCGGCGTGCCGATCACGGAGAAGGTTAGCGCTTTCATCGTGCAGGCCGTGGAGCCCTTGGTTCCAGCGCCACGAGCCACTTCAGAGAAGGATCGCGTGATTCAGGATGCCACTAGCGGCGCAGAAGTGCGCATCGCCAACTGGCCGCAGGGCCGCACCGCCGCGCTAAGCATCCGTTTCGACGACTCACATCCCACGCATCTCAGCAAGGCCATTCCCATCCTGCGCGAATACGGCTTCAAAGGCACCTTCATGGTCAATCCCGGCCCCAAGGAGCCCGGCAGCCGTCAAAGCTACTCCTTCGAGACGCAGCACGCCGAATGGGAGGCCGTAATGAAGCAGGGCGACATGGAATTGGCGAATCACTCCGCGCATCATCGCGGCGCGAAGGGCGATGAAGAGATGGAAAGCGAAATCAGTGGCGCGGCGGCGGCGATTTGGAAGCTCACGCCCGGCAAGAGCAAGCTCATGGCCCTCAATCTTGGCGGCGGCACGCGTTGGGAGACCACGCGCACCCTGCGCTACTACCTCGACAAATATCATCAGTTCGACGCCTCCAGCGGCTCGCTCGGCATGGATGACAGCTACGGCGGTCGCGTCGAAGCCTTCCGCAAGGCGCTCGAACTCCACCTCCAGCGCGGTTTGTGGTGCCGCATCCATTTCCACTACATCGGCGAAGGCCTCAGTAGCAGCGAGGCCAACTTCCGCGCCGCGCTCGACATTGCCAAACAGCATCAGGACAAGCTCTGGATCGCCGGCATGGCAGACATCCACAAATATCAAACCGAACGCAACAGCGCGAAGCTCACCTTGATGAAGTCCGAAGCAAAGAGTCTCACCTTCCAGTTCGACTGCACCACCGATGCAAAGCTCTACGACCAGCCGCTAACACTCGAAATTCGCCCGCCCACTGTTTGGGACGCATCCAAGATCATCATCAAAGATGCCAGCAGCCAATCACTGCCCGTAACCACAGCCGCATCATGGCTTCGCTGCGTGGTGCCGCCGAGGTCAGCCGCCTTTTCGGTGACTCTATCTCCGTAAGCTCGTGGCCTGCCGTCGCGTAGTTTTAGTGCATGAGATTCTTCCCGCTTGCTCTCGCCACTGTCATCGTGGCTTCTTCTGTTCACGCTATTGAAATAGGCTCACGTCGTGAGTTGTTCGTGGATGACTTCTTGATCGAGAATCTATCAGGCAAAGCTGAGCAACGCCTGCATCATCCGCAGCCGCAGGAGATCGCCATCACGCATGATATGCCATGGGAAGGCAGTGGCAGCGGCTACCACAGCGTCTTCAAGGACGGCGACAAATATCGGATGTATTACAAGTCGTGGCAGCTCACCGTCACCTCGCCCGGCAAGGTTAACACTGGTGAGCATCCGCTCTTCACCTGCTACGCAGAAAGCGACGATGGCATCCATTGGAGGAAACCGGAACTTGGCTTACACGAGTTCAAAGGCTCGAAGGCCAACAACATCGTCATTCCGCATGGCAAAATGGGGAAGGTGAATCCCGATGGCGGACATCCTGCCGTCTTCAAAGACGAAAACCCCAATGCAGCACCAGATGCAAAATACAAAGCTATCGTGAGATCGAACTCGCCCAAAGGGCTGCTCGCACTGAAATCGCCCGATGGCCTCCGCTGGTCGCCGATGGCCGATGCCCCAGTGATCACTGATGGCGCATTTGATTCGCAGAATCTCGCCTTCTGGGATGCTCACAGCGGCCAATACCGCGCTTACTGGCGCTACTTCACCGGTGGAACGACGGACGAGAAGAACTGGAAGCCCTCCGGTGATCGCGCCATCCGCACCGCGACCTCGACAGACTTCATCCATTGGGAGAATCAGCACGACTTGAGTTACACCGACTCGCCCAGCGAGCAGCTTTACACGAATCAGGTGAAGCCCTACCATCGTGCGACGCATCTGCTGCTCGGCTTTCCCACCCGCTACATCGAGCGCGGTTGGTCCGAGAGCATGCGTGCCTTGCCGGAACGCGAGCACCGCGAGTGGCGCTCCAAGGCCAGCGACCGCTACGGCATGGTCGTCACCGAAGGCCTCTTCATGGCCAGCCGTGATGGAGTGAAGTTCAAGCGCTGGAATGAGGCCTTCCTCGCGCCCGGCATTGAGCGACCCGGCACCTGGAACTACGGTCATCAATACATCGCTTGGCATCCCGTGGAGACAAAGTCCGCCCTCGAAGGCGCGCCGAACGAACTCAGCCTCTACGCAACTGAAAGCTACTGGACCGGCAACAGTAGCCAGCTACGCCGCTACACGCTGCGCCTTGATGGTTTCGTCTCCATCCACGCTCCAATGAACGGCGGAGAACTCATCACCAAACCACTCACCTTCACCGGCAAAAGCCTCACGATGAACTTGGCCAGCTCTGCCGCCGGTGGTGTGCGTGTGGAAATCCAGGATGCGAAGGGTAAGCCCATGCCTGGTTTCGCTTTGGCGGACTCAGAAGAGCAATTCGGTGATTCCATCCAGCGCAAAGCCGTGTGGAAAAATGGCAGCGACGTCAGCTCACTCGTCGGCAAGTCTGTGCGCCTGCGTTTCGCGCTGAAGGATGCCGATCTCTACTCCATCAAGTTTGAGTGAGCCCCAGCAGCGCCAGTGAGTCGCGGTGAATCATCGCCTCGATCTGAGCTACATCGAGCCGCGGCAGTTTCGTGCCTTCGAGCATGTCGTTGAGTTTGCGGACGCCGTCGATGCTCGCATTCACCGTGGTGAAGGGGAAGTCCGTGCCGAAGAGCAGCTTGTGCCACACGCCGTATTCCTGCGCGAGCATCAGCGAGTTGTAGAGCTGCCACGGTCGATAGTGCAGCGCGCTGACATCGGCGAAGACGTTCTCGTGCTTCCGGATCGTCACGAGACACTCGCCCTCATACGGATGCCCGAGATGTGCGAGGATGATCTTTACCCCGGGATGCTTCAGCGCCACCGGCTCGATCAAACGCGGCAATGTGAAGGCCAGCGGTGCCTGTGCGATGAACGTGGTGCCCATGTGCAGGAGCACGGGAAGGCCGTTCCTCTCCGCATACTGCCACAGCGGCTCCAGCGTCGGATCATCGGGACTGAAACCCGCATACATCGGCAGCAGCTTGATGCCACGCAGCCCGAGTTCCTCGTGCCCGACACGCATCTCACGCTCCCAGCCATCCTGCGTCGGATCGACCGACAAAAAGCCGATCAAGCGCCGTGCATCCTTCGCCACATACTCCGCCACGGTGCGATCATCCACCCACAGTCCGCTGAGCCTCGCTTTGCCGCCGAAAACGATCGTGCAGGTATCTTCGGGCGCGGTGGTACGATAGGCCTCATACGTCGCGCTCATGTCCACCTTCACCCCTGGCCGCGCACGACCTGCTTGATGGATAAAGTCCTCTGAAAAGTCGGATGGGAAGTTCCAAGCGTGGGAATGGACGTCGATGATCATGAGATAGGGGCGTAGAATTACGGAGCTATGCGGGCTGATCCTCACATTTTGATGGCTCCCCACGAGACCTCGGGCTCAGACTGCGTTGGTTAAAGAGCATGTCTTCCCCTGGCTTTCTCATCAGCATCTGCGCAATTTCTTCGGCGATGGCTCATGGCGCTGACTTGTTTGCCTCCAAGATCGAGCCTCTGCTCAAACATCGCTGCTTTGAATGCCATTCGCATGAGCAGAAGATCAAAGGCGGTCTCGCGCTCGACTCGAAGAGCGGCTGGGAAAAGGGCGGTGAGAGCGGTCCGGCGATTGTTCCCGGCAAACCAGAAGCCAGTTTGCTCATCCAGGCGGTGAGTCATGTGGAGAAGGACCTCAAGATGCCGCCGAAGAAGTTGTTGCCCGCATCGGAGATCGCACTGCTCACCGAGTGGGTGCGAAAAGGTGCGCCTGATCCACGCGTGACTGCCAAATCAACCACGCTGGCCACTGATCATGCGTGGGAGGTGGAGTTCCAGAAGCGCCTCGACTGGTGGAGCCTCAAACCGATGCGGCCCGCCACCAGCTGCAGTGTGGATGGCTTCATCAAAGCCTCGCTGAGTGCTGCCGGACTCGCAATGGCACCTCCGGCCTCGCAGCAAGTGCTGCGCCGCCGCTTGAGCTTCGTGCTCACCGGGCTGCCACCTTCGTCGGACTTGTCCGACCTGTCTGACTACGTCGATCATCTTCTCGCGTCACCCCACTTCGGCGAGCACCTCGCCCGCCATTGGATGGACGTCGTGCGCTACACGGACACCTACGGTTACGAATGGGACAACCCAGCCAAAGGCTCCCACGAATACCGCGACTACCTCATCCGCGCCTTCAACGACGACATCGGCTTCGATCAACTGCTCCGCGAGCACCTCGCGGGAGACTTGCTGCCAAAGCCGCGCATCCACGCGAAGGCGCAGACGAACGAGAGCCTCATCGGGCCGATGTTTTATCACCTCGGGGAGCATCGCCACGGTAGCAGCCTCATGTTCAATGGCATCCATCAGGAGATGGTGAACAACAAAATCGACGCCTTCTCGAAGGCCTTCCTCGCCACCACCGTCGCGTGTGCGCGTTGTCACGATCACAAACTCGAAGCCATCTCGCAGCGCGACTACTACGCGCTCGCCGCCATGTTCACCACGCCGCGCTGGACCTCGCGTGCCATTGATGCGCCGGGCAAAAACGCCGCCGCGATCGCGAAGCTCAAAGAACTACGAAATACCATCCGCCAGGAGCTGACGTTGATCTGGGTAAGGCCTTTTGAGCCCTCAAAACTCCAAGCCTGGGCTTCAGCTCACAAAGAAGTTTTGAAAGGCATCGGCGCTCCACTCGCCACACCAGCCGATGTGCCGAGAATGGCCTCTTCTTGGCAAAAAAGTCTCGAATCGGCTCAAAAAGCCAATGCAGCCTTCAAACAGGCCTCGCTCGCAAAATGGGTCTTTGAAGGCGATGGCTTCACTCACGGCCAGACCGACGACGGAACGCCGCTGATAGCTCTCGACGGTGAAAAAGTCATCGCAGGCTTGTTGCCACGCGGCTGGCATTCACATGCGTTGAGCTCGAAACTTCCCGGCAGCCTGCGCATACCGCCGCAGCATCTTGTGCCGGGCAAGTTTGTGAGCCTGAATCTCGCAGGTGGTGAGTTTGGCGGCCATCTCGTCGTCGATGATCACGCCTTCCAAAACGAAACCATCTCCTTCTACACGAACGCCGATCCGCAGTGGAAATCCTTCGCCGATGCCGAGCTGAAGAACGGTGCACAGCAGGTCACAGTCGAGTTTTGCACCTCATCGCTGAATCCCAATTTCCCGCCACGCACCGGTTTGGCGAAGGGGCTTAAGAATAACGACTTCGGCCACGACAAACGAAGCTGGATCAGCATCACCGGCATCGTCACCCACGACACCGCCGGCACGCCGCAGGACGAACTCGATGCCTTCATCGGCCTGTATGAACCCCAAACAGCCAAGGAGCCATGGGAACGCATCGCCGCCTGGATCAATGCCGCCGTGCAGCGCTGGTGCGAAAGCAAATCGCGTCCGGGTGACCGTGAAGTGCTCGACTGGCTACTCTCGAGCGGCTTGCTGCCCAACAAAGCCGACCCCGGCTCCAAGCTCGCCCAACTCGTCGCCGACTATCGCCGCGTTGAAGCCGGAATCGCCTTCCCTCGAACAGTAAACAGCATGGACGAACGCGACGTGATGCCCGCCAAGTATCCGCTCAACGTGCGTGGCAATGTGGACACCCCAGGCGAACTGGTGGAGCCCGCTTCTCTGAAAATGCTCACCGGTGATCGCATCACAAACCGACTCGATCTCGCGGAGTCGCTGCTGCACCCCGAGCATCTGCTCACAGCTCGCGTGTATGTGAATCGCGTGTGGCAGTGGATCTTCGGCACCGGCCTTGTGGCCACGCCGGATGACTTTGGTCGCCTCGGCGACAAACCCTCGCATCCCGAACTGCTCGACTGGCTCGCCCGCGAATTCATCCGCGAAGGCTGGTCCACGAAGAATCTCGTGCGGCGGCTCGTGCTCAGTCAAACCTTCCGTCAATCAAGTATCGTGACAGATGCCGCACGGGAGC
>JBILPY010000743.1:0-2591 GCA_044373575.1 Prosthecobacter sp.
GGTTGCTTCATCACTACCCTACGCGCCGATTGGAAGCCGAAGCCATCCGTGACTCGCTGCTTGCTGTTGCGGGCAGGCTCGATCCACAGCTCTACGGCCGGCCGATCCTGCCGTATCGCACCGCCGAAGACGACAAGAAGCGCCTTTTCACCGGCCCGCTCGACGGTCACGGCCGCCGCTCCATCTACCTGCAAATGTCTATCATGGACCCGCCGAAATTTTTGACCGGCTTCAATCTCCCAGATCTCAAACTTCCCACCGGCAAACGCGACGTGACCAACGTGCCATCGCAAGCACTCATCCTACTCAACGATCCCTTTGTGAATGCGATGGCAAAGTATTGGGCTGGTGAGCTGACGAAGCAAAAGGCCACGAACAGCGAAGAACGCATCCGCAGCATGTTCGTCCGCGCCTTTGCCCGCCAACCCGGTGAAGCGGAACTGAAGCGATGGTTGTCCGCACTCAATGAGTTCGGCGGTTGCACGCCGGATGCATGGGAGCAGCTCGCACATGCGTTCTTCAATGCCAAGGAGTTCATCTATTACCGCTGACATGATCACGCACGACCATCGCCTCTGCTCGCGCCGCCAAGTTTTGGCCGGCGCCTCCGCGGGCTTTGGAATACTCGCTCTTCGTGCGATGGCCGGGATGCCGCTGCACAACCGGGCGAAGGCGAAGAACATCATCTTTTGCTTCATGGACGGCGGGCCTAGTCATGTGGATACATTTGATCCGAAGCCCATGCTCAAGACGCATGAGGGCAAGGCCATCGGCGAAAGCGCGGTGACGAAGCGCTCGCAATCGAACGCGGGCCGTGTGTGGATGGGCAGCCCGTGGGAGTTCAAGCAGCGTGGGCAGAGTGGCCTGTGGGTGAGCAATCTCTTCCCGCACATCGCACAAGTGGCGCATCATCTTTGCGTTGTGCGCTCGATGGTCGGCGAGCTGCCTTTGCATGGTCAGCAAAATTTGCTGCTGCACACTGGACGCATCCTTGGGCAGGCGCCGAGTTTGGGCGCGTGGGTTTCATACGGTCTCGGCACCGAGAATCGCAACCTGCCGGGTTACGTTGTGCTCAACAACGACTGGGTGCCGAACGGCGGCCTCGAGAACTTCGGCAGCTCGTTTCTGCCCGCGAGTCATCAGGCGACGATGGTGCGAGCGAAGGGCGTGCCGGTCGATAACATCGTGGCGCAGGACATCGCGACCATTCAGCGCCGCAAACTCGCCCTGCTGGCCGAACAAGACGCCGATTTCGCTGCGAGCACGTCCGATGCGCGAGCCATCGAAGGTGCCATTGCCAACTACGAAACAGCTTTTCTCATGCAAAGCGCCGTGCCGGCCATCGCCGACATCGCCAACGAACCCGCACACATCCGGCAGATGTATGGCGTCGATTCCACCGACGAGCACCAGCGCTTCTACGCCACGCAGGCCCTGCGAGCACGCCGATTAGTCGAAGCCGGCGTGCGCTTTGTCGAGATCACCTGCCCCAGCTTTGACGGCAACAACTCCCCCTGGGACCAGCACGGCCTCCTGAAGCAAAACCACGAAAAGAACGCCCGCATCACCGATCAAAGCGTCGCAGCGCTCATCACCGATCTCGATCAACGCGGCCTGCTCGATGAAACCATCGTCCTCTGGGCAGGCGAGATGGGCCGCACCCCGCACACGCCGAAAATCAGCGACACCGCCGGCCGCGATCACCATGTGAACGGCTATAGCATCTTCATGGCCGGCGGCGGCTTCAAAGGCGGCATGACCTTCGGCGAGACCGACGACTTCGGCAACGCCGTCGCCAGCAACCCCGTTACCATCCACGACATCCACGCGACGCTGCTCCATCAAATGGGCATCGACCATGAACGCCTCACCTTCCGCTACGGCGGCCGTGATCAACGGCTCACCGATGTGCACGGGCGAGTGGTTGGCGAGTTGCTAGGATGACTCTGCAGCGGCGATCATCCGATCAAACTGACGCTCTACCTCGCGTGTGGTTTCAACATCCAGTTTGAAGCCAACCGGGCCGCGCACATGCGTGTTCTTGAAAATGCCCTGCCGCACGAGCAGATGCTTCTCCACCGCCAAAAAGCCATCGAGACTCGTCTGCATCGAGATCAGCGCCGAGAGCGGGCCGTGGATGCGATCCGCCTTCTCCGCATCGCCAGCCTCCAGCGCTTTCCAAAGCGGCACGAGCCCGCGAATCAAATCCGCGCCCGGCATCGTGCCCACCACACCGCGCTTGAAGGAATCCACCAAAGCGATGCCGCCGGTGCCCTCAAACACGCGTGCACGACCCTGCGTCGCATCGCGCAGCTCGCTCAGTTTCGGGCCGATGGGGCTCGCCTCCGGCTTGTATTGCACACGGTCCGGTCCGAACTCGTCCAGCAGCCGCGCCTGCATCGCGATGGGCATTGGCTTGCCCACATAACCGCTCGCATCCTGCACGATCACCGGAATGCGAATTGCCTCGATGATGCGCGTGTAATACGCCAGCAGCTCGCTCTCGCCGATGCCGATGGAAACCGGGGGAATCGCCATCACAGCATCCGCACCGACGCCTTCCGCATGTCGCGCATATCGCTCCGCCACCT